>CP031585.1:5277500-5560560 GCA_003217735.2 Marinibacterium anthonyi
CCGGAACGACGTCGTCAACCTGGCCAGCGGCACCAGCGTCTCGGTCATGGTGCGCAGGTCATCCAGGCCGATCTCGGTTCCGGCGGACAGCAGCGCGTTGGCAAAGCGGTCGCCCTGGTCGTTCACCGGGATCTCTTCGGGCGCCTGGTCGACGAAACCGGACCGGCGGATCACGATCTGGGCCGCGGTGCTGCGGGTATAGGCCAGGAATTCGCGCGCCATCTTGGGCAGGCGCCGGGCCGGCAGGTACAGGAACAGCGGCGAGGTCAGGGGATAGTCTTCGGTCTTGACCGTGCGCCGCGTCGCATTCAGGGAAAACCCGCAGCTGCCGGTCAGCGTCAGCGCGCGGGCCGGTCCGACGTCGGCAAAGCTGGACAGGCCGACGCCGAACGGGTCGTCGTTGACGCCGATGGCAACGTCGGCCGACCGGTCATGGCGGATGATGTCGCCGCCCAACCCACGGCCCAGCGGCGCGACAAGGCGCACCTCGGCCGCCTGGCTCAGCCCCGATCCCGCGTCCGGAAGATGCAGCGTGATCGGCGCGTCCGGGCCGCCAAGCAGATCCCAGTTCGCGATCTCGCCGGAAAAGATCCGCGCCAGGGTCGCTGTCGAAATCTCGTGCACCGGGTTCGACTGGGCCACGACCGGCACCATCGCGTCCAGCGCCACAACCCGGCTGCGGTTGGACGTGGTCAGGTCGCCCATCCCGACCTCCTGCGCGCGGGCGTTTTCGTCCGGGCGGATCTCGCGGCTGGCGAGGACGATGTCGGCCTCGTTGGCCAGCAGGTCGGCAAAGCCTTCGTCGGTGGTCGTGACATGGAATTCAAAGCGCGCGGCGGGGCGTTCGCCTTCGGCGCGGGACAGTTCGTACACGAAGTGGCGATCGTCCAGATCCGCGCGCGTGGCGATCAACTGGCGGCGGCGGGCAAAGCCTTCGATCAGCGCCGGCATCAGCACTTCGGTCATCGAAGACGCGCCGGAAAAGATCACCTCGGCCACGAATTCCACCAGGTTCGGGCAGGCCGGCCCGGCGCAGGACACGCCGGATCCGTCGACGGTCAGCTCTCCGAATTGTGTATCCACGCGATAGAATTCGCCGTCGAACCCCAGCAGCGTGCCGCTGATTTCGACCGCACCATCCGGAGACCGCAAAGTGATGTCCTGGGCGCGGGCGGCGGTCGCGCCGGCCAGAGCCAATAAAAATGCGGCGCAGAACGCCGCACGTCGCCCGATCATGGATGTTGCCCCGCGCCCAGTCAGTTGGACGCGATTTTCAGGTCATCCATGAAATTATTCAACACCAGAAAGTCGCCGATCGCGGCGCAATTCGGCATGTCCAGGTCAAGGTCACGGCTGGACATCCAGCCCGTCGCATCGCGTTCCAGCGCTTCGGCGGTCAACGGGTGGCCACAGGTATCGGCGGTGACCTCGGCTTCGACGCTGATATCCACCAGCCCCGACAGGCCGGAGCCGGCGGGGAAGGAATAGATCTCGACGATGCGGGGGGCCGGGCCCTTGCCGTCGCCCAGCCGCGTCAGGGTGCTGCCGGTGGCCGGATTGCCGGGATTACCGGCCCAGACGTGCCCCGGCGTTCCGTAATCGGCACCGAATTCGCGGGCCTGGATATGGAAGGCGGCGTCGCCCTGCCATTGCAGCGCGACACGGTGCCAGTCATTGACGCCCTGGACGTCCGCCGAAACGACGGTGCCTTCGCCATCGGGCAGCGCGACGATAAAGACCGCCTGCGCGCGCATGGCGGGGACAGAGACATCCACGTGGCCGGCATCATCGGCGGTGGTGGTGAACATCAGGCCCGAATGGTGGATCGTCACCACCCCGCCCGGGGAACAGGGCGCATCGACGCTGATACCGACAAAGGCGTGCGGGGCCGCGTGTGCGCTTGCGCGCAGCCCACAGCCGGGCGCCGGGCTGGCGGGGTCGCCGGGGGCCGCCGGCAGGTCCGTGGCGTCGGGGAATTCGGTGTCGTTGCGGCTGACCACGTCGGCCTGATCCGCTGTCTGCGACAGGACTTCATCGGCGTGCGGCCGGCGGCTGCCCGGTTCGGGCACAAAGGTCTGCATCGCCCAGCCGACCGCCAGGGCACACAGGATCGTGCCTGCTGCAAGCATCGGAACTTTGATCGACATGGGCGTTTGGTCTCCTTCCGGATCGGGGTCCGATCGGGAAGATGACGGCAAAACGGGGCCAAGTTGTGGCCCCGTCGGGGAGTCATTCAGGCGCCAATGCGGCAGCCCGATCCGTCGCGGCAAGGCCCAATCAGGCCAGGCGACCGTGGCAATGCTTGAATTTCTTGCCGCTGCCACAAGGGCATTTCTCGTTCCGGCCGGGGTTGCCCCAGGTGGTCGGGTCATCCTCGACAAAACCCGCGATCGGTTCGCCCGGCGCATCGTCACCACCGGCCGGGGCCAGTTGCGGTGCGGATTGCGGCGCCAATTGTCCGGCAGCCTGCGGGGCATTTTCCGCCGCCGGAGCCATCCGTTCCCTGGCCGCGCGCATCATTTCGGGCTGGTCGGCGGCCATCTGGGCACGGATCTGGGCCATTTCCTCTTCGGTCATGGGCCGCACGTGCGACAGCTGGGTCGTCACCGTTTCGCGCAGGCTGTCAAGCATGCCTTCGAACAGCTGGAAGCTTTCGTTCTTGTATTCGTTCAGCGGATCGCGGTTCGCATATCCACGGAAGCCGATGACCGATCGCAGGTGTTCCAGCGTCAACAGGTGTTCGCGCCAGTTCTGGTCGATGGTCTGCAGCAGGACCTGCTTTTCGATATTGCGCATGGTCTCGGGGCCAAAGGCGACCGCCTTCTTCGCCATGTGCTCGTCCGTGGCCTTTTCCAGCCGCTCGCGGATCACCTCGTCATCGACGCCGTCTTCCTCGGCCCATTCGATCACCGGCAGGTCCACGCCCAGCTTTTCGATCACCGCCGCGTACAGGCCCTGGGTATCCCACTGGTCTGCATAGCTGCGGGGCGGCATGTGGATTTCGACCAGGTCGTCGATCACCTGGTGGCGCATGTCTGTCGTGATCTCGTTCAGATCGTCGGCGGCCATGATTTCATGGCGCTGCGAAAAGATCACCTTGCGCTGGTCATTCATCACGTCGTCGAACTTCAGCAACTGCTTGCGCATGTCAAAGTTGCGGCCTTCGACCTTGGCCTGCGCGCGTTCCAGCGACTTGTTCACCCAGGGGTGAATGATCGCCTCGCCTTCCTGCATGCCCAGCGTCTTCAGCACCTTGTCCAGGCGATCCGATCCGAAG
The DNA here is from genome assembly GCA_003217735.2 of Marinibacterium anthonyi. GTDB lineage: Bacteria > Pseudomonadota > Alphaproteobacteria > Rhodobacterales > Rhodobacteraceae > Marinibacterium > Marinibacterium anthonyi. Next base: position 5,280,778 of record CP031585.1, read on the forward strand.
ATCCGCATCAGGTCGTCTTCAAGCGACAGGTAGAACGATGTCCGCCCCGGGTCGCCCTGACGGCCCGACCGGCCGCGCAACTGGTTGTCGATCCGCCGGCTTTCGTGCCGTTCCGAAGCAATGACGTAAAGGCCGCCGGCCTCCATCACCTTGCGCTTCTCGTCCGCATGCCGGGCCTCTTCGGCCTCGCGCAGGGCGTGGGGATCGGCTTCGGGGTTCTGGGCAAGTGCGGCCAGCACCTTCATTTCCACGTTGCCGCCCAGCTGGATGTCGGTGCCGCGGCCGGCCATGTTGGTGGCGATCGTCACGGCGCCCAGGTGTCCGGCTTCGGCCACGATCTGGGCTTCCTGCTCGTGATGGCGGGCGTTCAGCACGTTGTGCTTGATGCCTTCCTTCGTCAGCATCTGGCTCAGCATTTCCGACTTCTCGATCGACGTCGTGCCCACCAGGACCGGCTGGCCCTTGGCGTTGGCAACCTTGATCTCGTCGATCATGGCGGCGTATTTCTCGGCCGCTGTGCGATAGACCTTGTCGTCCTCGTCGATCCGCGCGATCGGCCGGTTGGTCGGAACCTCGACCACACCCAGCCCGTAGATCTCGGCGAATTCCTCGGCCTCGGTCGACGCGGTGCCGGTCATGCCGGCCAGCTTGTCGTAAAGACGGAAGTAGTTCTGCAGCGTGACACTGGCCAGCGTCACGTTTTCCGGCATGATCCGCACGCCTTCCTTGGCCTCGATCGCCTGGTGCAGGCCGTCCGACAGGCGCCGGCCGTGCATCATCCGCCCGGTGAATTCGTCGATCAGGACGATCTGGCCGTCGCGGACGATGTAATCCTTGTCCTTCTGGAACAGCTTGTGGGCGCGCAGCGCCTGGTTCAGGTGGTGAACCACGGTGGTGCTTTCGGGGTCGTACAGCGTCCGGCCCTCTTCCAGCAGCCCGCGCATCTGCAGCTGTTCCTCGATGAACTCGTTGCCGTCTTCGGTGAAGGTGACGTTGCGCTGCTTTTCGTCCAGGTCGTAATGCGCATCGGTCAGCAAGGGCGCCACGGCGTCGATGTTGCGATACATGTCCGACCGGTCCTGCGCCGGGCCCGAGATGATCAGCGGCGTCCGCGCTTCGTCGATCAGGATCGAATCGACCTCGTCGACGATGGCGAAGTAATGCTGCTTCTGGAAAATCTGCTTCAGCTCGGACTTCATGTTGTCGCGCAGATAGTCGAAGCCGAATTCGTTGTTGGTCCCGAAGACCACATCGGCGGCATAGGCGTCGCCCCGCGCATCCGCGCTCATGTCCGACAGGATCACGCCGACGCGCATGCCCAGCAGCTCATAGACCTTGCCCATCCATTCCGCGTCGCGCTTGGCCAGGTAATCGTTCACCGTGACGACGTGCACGCCCTTGGCGGTCAGCGCGTTCAGGTAGGCGGCGAAGGTGGCGACCAAGGTCTTGCCCTCGCCGGTCTTCATCTCGGCAATATTGCCCTGGTGCAGGAAGATACCGCCCATCAGCTGCACGTCATAGGCGCGCAGCCCCAGCGCCCGCTTGGCCGCTTCACGAACGTTTGCGAAGGCTTCCGGCAACAGCGCGTCCAGGCTTTCGCCGGCGGCGAACCGGTCCTTCAGCTCGGCCGTCTTGGCCTTCAGTCCCGCATCGTCAAGCGGTTCGAAATCCGGTTCCAGGGCGTTGATACTGTCAACGAGCGGGCGCGTCGCCTTGACCTTTCGGTCATTGTGGGTCCCGAAGACCTTTTTGGCGATTGTTCCGATCCCAAGCATATGCTCTCCCGCTGATCTGACGTTTTCGTGGCCGGCAGCCACTTGTCGCCCCGAACCTCAACCCGTAGATACGTCGGAAACCGACCTGACCTGTTACGGGCCACAAGGCGATGTAAGGGGCAGGGATAACAGTGTCAACGCCGCGCCCCCTTGCGGCCAGAAACGTGGATTTATCTCATGCGAAACGCTCTGAAGCTTCTGCCGGTCGCGGCCATCGCCGCGCTGCCGTTCGGCCCCCTCCACGCCGAAGACGCGGCTTCGCCCGAAACTGTCGTCGCCACGGTGAACGGACAGGACATCACGCTTGGCAACATGATGATCCTTTACGCCAACCTGCCCCAGCAATACCAGCAAATCCCGGTCGAACAATTGTTCGATGGCATCCTGAACCAGCTGATCCAGCAGGAGACGCTGAAGCAGGCCTTTACCGGCACACCGCCCGCCAGCGTCACGCTGTCCCTGGAAAACGAAAAACGCGCGCTGCTGGCTGCCTCGGAAATCGGCACCATGCTTGAAGGTGTATCGACCGACGAAGCCGTGCAGGCCGCCTATGACGCGAAATACGCCGACGGGTCGGAAGAACCCGAATGGAACGCATCGCACATCCTGGTCGAGACCGAGGACGAAGCCAAGGCGATCAAGAAGGTGCTGGAAGACGGCGGCGATTTCGCCGAAGTCGCCAAGACCTCTTCGACCGGTCCGTCGGGCCCGTCGGGCGGATCGCTGGGCTGGTTCAAGGCCGGCCAGATGGTCCCCGCCTTCGAAGAAGCCGTGAAGACGATGAAACCCGGCGACATTTCGGACCCGGTCCAGACGCGGTTCGGCTGGCACATCATCAAGCTGAACGAAACCCGCATCGCCGAAGCGCCCGCCCTGGACGACGTGCGTGGCGAGATCGTCAATGAACTCGAAAGCGCTGCGATCGAAGATTACGTGAACAAGCTGACGGACGAGGCCGACATCGAACGCCCCGACCTGTCCAACGTGGATCCGTCGATCCTGCAACAGACCGATCTGCTGGACTGACACGAATGGTAGGCGCCCTTTCCGTTTCGCCGCTTGCTCCGGCGGCTTTCCCCGAGCTCCCGCAGATTGATGGCGTGTCCTACGCCGCTGTTGCTGCCGGGGTGCGCTACAAGAACCGGACCGACGTGATGCTGGCGACGCTCGTCCCCGGCACCGCGATCGCCGGTGTCTTTACCCGGTCGGCCACGCGGTCGGCCCCGGTTCTGGACTGCCAGGCCAAGCTGGGCGGCGATCCGTCCCAGGGTGCCGCCATTCTTGTAAACTCGGGCAATTCCAATGCCTTCACCGGCAAGCACGGGCTGGCCTCGGTCGCGGAAATCACCGCTGCCGTGGCCGAAAAGGCCGGTGTTCCCCAGTCGCGCGTCTTTACCGCGTCGACCGGGGTGATCGGGGAAAAGCTGCCCCACGACCGCATCGTCGCCAAGCTGGATGAACTGGTGTCGGCACTGTCGCCCGAAGCCGCCGAAAAGGCCGCCCGCGCGATCATGACGACCGATACCTTTCCCAAGGGATCGACGACGTCGGTCGATATCGACGGCAAGACCGTCAGGATCGCAGGTTTCGCAAAGGGCTCGGGCATGATCGCGCCCGACATGGCGACCATGCTGGTCTACATCTTTACCGATGCGCAGATCGGCCAGGCGCCGCTGCAGGCGATGCTGTCGGGGCTGACCGACAAGACCTTCAACTGCATCACTGTCGACAGCGATACGTCGACCTCGGACAGCCTGATGCTGGCCGCCACAGGCGCGTCCGGCGTGTCGGTCGAAGGCGTCCCCGCCTTTGAAAACGCGCTGCACGGCGTGATGCTGGACCTCGCCAAGCAGGTCGTGCGCGACGGCGAAGGCGCCACCAAGTTCGTCGAGATCCGCGTGACCGGCGCCCATACGGACGCGGATGCCAAGACCCACGGCCTGGCCATCGCCAATTCGCCGCTGGTCAAGACCGCCATCGCCGGCGAGGACCCGAACTGGGGCCGCATCGTCATGGCGATCGGGAAATCCGGCGCCGCCGCCGACAGGGACCGCCTGAGCATCCGCTTTGGCGACATCCTGGTGGCCGAGGAAGGCTGGGTCAGCCCCGCCTACCAGGAAGCCGACGCCGCCGCCTACATGAAGGGTCAGGACCTGGTGATCGCCGTCGACCTTGGCCTTGGCCAGGGCGCGTCCACCGTCTGGACCTGCGATCTGACCCACGGCTACATCGACATCAACGCGGACTACCGGTCTTGAAGATCGTCCTGGTTTCGGCCGTTGCACTGATCGATCCCGAGGGCCGCGTGCTTCTGGCACAGCGGCCCAAGGGCAAGTCCATGGCCGGGCTGTGGGAGTTTCCGGGCGGCAAGGTCGAACCTGGCGAGACGCCCGAAGCCGCGCTGGTGCGCGAGCTGCACGAAGAACTGGGCATCGACACCTGGACGTCCTGCCTGGCGCCGCTGACCTTCGCCAGCCACGGCTACGACGATTTTCACCTGCTGATGCCGCTGTTTGCGTGCCGCAAATGGAACGGGATCGTCCAGAGCCGCGAGAATCAGGCTTTGAAATGGGTGCGGGCCGAATCACTTTCGGACTATCCGATGCCCGCCGCGGACGTTCCGCTGGTCCCTATTCTTCGGGATTGGCTATAGTCCGAATTGGGAAGCCCGACTTCCGTCCCATTTTCCCGGGTCCGCAGACCGTATCTGCCGAATTTATTTGCTTATTTCCAAAATTTCTACGCTTTCTCATGCACTTTGTGAATATGCCGTTAACCCGACCTGGTGTATGAAGGATTTGTAAACACGAGGGGACGAGACATGCTTCGTACGATCACAGTTGGGACCTGTGTTTCCGTTCAGGGGACCTTTGTCCGCACCTATCCGGATGGACGTATTGCCGTGAAAGTCGGCCAGACTGTCTATTCCGGACGCCCGGTCGGAACCGCCGCCTGACGGCACAGACTCCCAAGTCACAAACACCAGAATAAAAAAGAGCACGCTTTTCAGCGTGCTCTTTTCTTTTGTGCTGAATGGATCTGAACGGCCCCCGGGCGAACCCGGGGGCAAGGGATCACGCGAGGGTACGCGTGACCTCCTCGCGTTCGAAGATCTCGATGACATCGCCGGGGCGGACATCTTCGTAGTTCTCGAAGGCCATACCGCATTCCTGGCCCGACTGAACTTCGGCGACTTCGTCCTTGAAGCGCTTCAGCGTCTTCAGCGTGCCTTCGTGGATCACCACGTTGTCGCGCAGCAGACGGACACCGGCGGACCGGCGTGCGATGCCTTCGGTGACCAGGCAACCGGCAACCTTGCCGACACCGGACACCTTGAAGACTTCCTTGATCTCGGCGTAGCCGATGAAGTTCTCGCGGATCTCGTTCGACAACAGGCCGCTGGCCGCCGCCTTCACGTCATCCACCAGGTCGTAGATCACCGAATAATACCGGATCTCGACGCCCTTCTGGTTGGCGCTGTTACGGGCGGGCGCGTTGGCCCGGACGTTGAAGCCCATGATCGGCGCTCCGGACGCTTCGGCCAGACCCACATCGGTTTCCGTGATGGCGCCGACACCCGAATGCAGCACGCGCACGCGCACCTCGTCGTTGCCGATCTTCTCCATCGCCTGAACAATCGCCTCGGCAGAACCCTGCACGTCGGCTTTCACCAGGATCGGAAGCTCCGATACGTTTTCGTCTTCCTTGGCCTTGGCCAACAGCTGTTCCAGCGTGGTCGCGGCACCGGCTGCGGCGCGCTTCTCTTTCGCCTTCTCGCTGCGGTACTCGGCGATCTCGCGGGCCTGCGCTTCGGTTTCGACGACGTTCAGAACGTCACCGGCCTCGGGCGTGCCGTTCAGACCAAGCACCTCGACAGGAACGGACGGACCGGCTTCCTTGACGCGCGCGCCCTGGTCGTTCTCCATCGCGCGGACCTTGCCGAACTGTTCGCCGACGACAAAGATGTCGCCCTGACGCAGCGTGCCGTTCTGAACCAGAACGGTGGCAACCGGGCCGCGGCCGACGTCAAGCTTGGCTTCGATCACCGCGCCCTGGGCCGGACGGTTCGGGTTGGCCTTGAGTTCCAGAACCTCGGCCTGAAGCGCGATGGCTTCCAGCAGTTCGTCCAGACCCTTGCCGGTCAGTGCCGAAACCTCGACATCCTGCACGTCGCCCGACATCGCTTCGACGACCACTTCGTGCTGCAGCAGGTCGGTCCGCACCTTCTGCGGATTGGCGGCCGGCTTGTCGCACTTGTTGATCGCCACGATCATCGGAACCCCGGCAGCCTTGGCATGCGCGATGGCTTCGACGGTCTGCGGCATCACCGCGTCGTCGGCGGCAACCACCAGGACGACGATGTCCGTGACCTGCGCACCGCGCGACCGCATCGACGTAAAGGCCGCGTGGCCCGGTGTGTCAAGGAAGGTCAGCAGCGCACCGCTTTCGGTTTTCACCTGATAGGCGCCGATGTGCTGGGTGATTCCCCCGGCTTCACCGGCGACAACCTTGGCGTCGCGAATCGCATCCAGCAGCGATGTCTTGCCGTGGTCGACGTGACCCATGATCGTGATGACCGGCGGACGGTCCTGCAGATCTTCGTCGCTGTCGGCAACCTGATCGATGACCTGTTCCACGTCGGCATCCGAGACCCGGACCACCTTGTGGCCGAATTCCTCGATGACCAGCTCGGCGGTATCGGCGTCGATCGACTGGTTCTGCGTGACCATCATGCCCATTTGCATGAACGACTTGACCACTTCGCCGACGCGTTCGGCCATCCGGTTCGCCAGTTCCGACACCACGATCGCCTCGGGCAGCTGGACCTCGCGGACCACCTTTTCCCGTTCGACAGGGCCGCCCATCGCCTTCTGGCGGGCACGTTCCTGCTTGCGCTTCATCGCGGCCATGGACCGCTGGCGGCCACCTTCGCCGCCCGAAAGCGCCTGGTTCAGGGTCAGCTTGCCGGCGCGACGGTTGTCGTCGCGGCCCTTGCTGCGCGGCTGACGCTGCTCGCGTTCGCGGTCCTGCTTGCGCGGACCGGCGTCGGCCGCAGGCGCCGATTTCGGCGCCGCGCTGCGGGTATCTGCTTGTTTTTCGGCGGGTTTCGCTGCGACTGCCGCGGCCTCGGCTGCCGCACGCTTGGCGGCTTCCGCTTCCTCGGCGCGCTTGCGCTCTTCCTCTTCCGCTTTCAGGCGCGCCTTCTCTTCGGCCTCGCGCTGTTCGCGTTCCTTCTGCTCCAATTCGGCCCGGCGACGTTCGCGGTCTTCCGCGCGCGCCTTGTCCTCGGCCTCGCGCGCGGCGACCTCATCGGCCTCGCGCGCCTTGGCGGCTTGCACGGCCTTCAGCCGGCGCGCCATTTCCGCATCGGAGATCCCTGCGGGACGGCGCGAAGGATCGCCGGAGGGCGCACCGCCGCCACCGCCCTTGCCCTGCCCGGGCTTCGGGACGACGACCCGCTTGCGCTTGGTCTCCACCACGACATTCTTGGTGCGGCCATGGCTGAAACTTTGCTTCACGTTCCCCGGACGGGAACCGCCACCACGTACACCCAAGGTCTTCTTGCCGTCAGTATCGCTCATTAAGCTTCTTATCCTTCCCGACGGCGCGTATCGCCGTCCGTCTCGCGCATGCCTTTTAGACGATGCGCATCCTCTACAACACGTTGGCTGAGTCCACCAGAGGCGACCGCCGCGTGTATTACGGTTTGACGTCCGAACGCCTGTCCCAGCTCGTCCGCCGACAGCCACCCGATATAGGTGCCGTAGTGCGGCGTGCTGAGCTTGGTCTTGCCGCGTTCAGAACCGTCGCTTGCCTGGATCAGCACACGGGCCTCTTCCTTGGCGAGCAAGTCTTTCACTTTCTCGTAGCCGGCAACTGCCGCGCCGGACTTCCGTGCCAGGCTGATCAAATCGATCACCCGGCGCACCAGAAGCGCTTCGACTTGGTCGGTCAGATCCTCGGGGACCTGGACCTGCGCCTTGAAGGCGCGCGAGAAGAGCTTCTTCTTGACTGCCAGGTCCATGGCCGTGCGGGTCGACGCCACCCAGGCGCCGCGTCCCGGCAATTTCTCCAACAGGTCCGGGAACACGGTATTGTCCGGTCCCAGAACGAAACGCACGAGGCCACCTTTCGGTTGCACCTCGCCCGTTGCAATGCACTTGCGTTCGGACTCGCCCGAACGGTCCTTCGAGACGCCGCCGCGGCTCATGTCAGCACCCAAACGGGGCCTGAGATCAGGCCCCGGCCTCCGTGGCTTTGGAGTCCGGCTCGTCGCCGTCATCCGCTTCGGTTTCAGCGCCGTCTTCCGTGTCTTCCTCTGCCTCGAGGTCGGCGGGGTCAACCCAGCCCAGCACGATACGCGCCGTCATCACCAGGTGTTGCGCCTCTTCCAGGCTCACATCGAAGGATTCCAGAAGTCCGTCGTCCTTCACCCGTTCACCGTTCTCGGTGGTCCAGCCGCCGGCCAGTTCCCAATCCGCGCAGGTGGCGAAATCTTCCAGGGTCTTCACCCCATCCTTGGCCAGGGCCTCAATCATCTGGGGGGTGAGCCCCTCGAATTCAACCAGGCTGTCTTCGACACCCAGCGCGCGGGCATTTTCCAGCGCCGCCTTGGCCTGCGCCTCCAGGTAGTCCCGGGCCCGGGCCTGCAGCTCCTCGGCGGTGCCTTCGTCGACACCGTCGATCACCAGCAGCTCGTCGAGCTCGACATAAGCGACCTCTTCAAGGTTGGTAAAGCCTTCGGACACCAGAAGCTGGGCAAAGAATTCGTCCAGGTCCAGCGCGTCCACGAAGAGCTGGGTGCGCTCTTCGAATTCCTTCTGACGGCGCGCCGATTCCTCGGCTTCCGTCATGATGTCGATGTCCAGGCCGGTCAGCTGGCTGGCCAGGCGCACGTTCTGCCCGCGACGGCCAATCGCCAGCGACAGCTGCTCCTCGGGCACCACGACCTCGATCCGCTCGGCTTCCTCGTCCAGAACCACTTTCGACACTTCGGCCGGCTGCAGCGCGTTCACAAGGAAGGTCGGCTGGTCTTCGTTCCACGGGATGATGTCGATCTTTTCACCCTGCAATTCGTTCACCACGGCCTGCACGCGGCTGCCGCGCATACCGACGCAGGCGCCGACCGGGTCGATCGACCCGTCGTACGAGATGACGGCGATCTTCGCGCGCGACCCCGGGTCCCGGGCCACGGCCTTGATCTCGATCACGCCATCGTAGATTTCCGGCACTTCCATCTTGAACAGCTCGGCCATGAATTCCGGCGCGGTGCGCGACAGGAAGATCTGCGGCCCACGCGGCTCCCGGCGCACGTCCTTGATATAGACGCGGATCCGGTCGCCGGGGCGATAGCTTTCGCGGCCGATCTTCTCGTTGCGGCGCAGGATCGCCTCGCCGGCGCCCACGTCGACGATGACGTTGCCGTATTCCTCGCGCTTGACCAGGCCATTGATGATGGTCCCGGCCCGATCCTTGAATTCCTCGTACTGGCGGTCCCGCTCGGCTTCACGAACCTTCTGCAGGATGACCTGCTTGGCCGATTGCGCGGCGATCCGGCCCAATTCGACGGGGGGCACTTCCTCGATGTACTGGTCGCCCACCTTGGGGTCGGCCATGTACTGCTTGGCCTGCTCGACCGTCAGCTCCGCCTGGTAATTCTCAAGCTCTTCGTCCTCGACCACGGTGCGGACACGGGTAAAGGTCGCCTTGCCGGTCTTGCGATCGATCGCGACGCGGATGTCCATCTCGGCGCCGTAACGGCTTTTCGCGGCCCGGGCGAGCGATTCTTCCATCGCCTCGACCACGAGACCGGGGTCGATCATCTTCTCGCGGGCCACCGCCTCGGCGGTCTGCAGGAGTTCCAGCTGGTTCGCAGATGTAATGGCCATCTCAGGTCTTCTCCTCGGTCTCGTCGGACCCTTCGGTCTCTATCTCGTCAAAGGCGTCTTCGTTGAGAACGTCTTCGTTCAATACACCCGCCGCCTTCCGTTGGCGCAGCATTTCCTTGATCAGCTCGTCCGTCAGCACCAGCTTGGCATCGCTGAGCCAGTCGAACTGCAGCCCGATCGTCATGTCCTCGCCGCCCTCGTCGAGGTTGATAAGGACCTCGTCGCCCTCGATCCCGGCCAGCACACCCTTGAACCGGCGGCGGCCGTCGATCAGTTCGGCGGTTTCCAGCTTTGCCTCGTAACCTTCGAACATGTCGAAATCCTTGAGACGCGTCAGCGGGCGGTCGATACCGGGGCTCGACACTTCAAGCGTATAGGCATCCAGGATCGGATCCTCGACATCCAGAACGGCGCTCACGGCATTCGAGATCGCGGCACAATCGTCCACCTCGATGCCGCCATCAGGCTTGTCGGCCATGATCTGCAGCGTGGTGGACTTGCCGGACATCAGCCGGATGCGCACCAGCTCGTAACCCAGGTCCTCGATCACCGGAGTGATGATCTCGGCCAGGCGGCGGTCGATGGCGGCTTTGGCGATCAGTGTGTTGGTCATACGGTCCAGAACGAAAAAAACGGGCTCGCGGCCCGTCGGTCATCCCGGTGGAGCTTCGGACCCAGAGCCCGACGCGCCGCTGTTGAAGGGCATATACGCTTGAGACCGGCAATTCGCAACCCCGATTCGCCCTTGCCCGACCGTGCGCACCGGCGGCACGCGCCCGACGGGGTATTTGGAAAGAGAAAGAAGCAGCAGCGCGGCGCCCCTCTCTTCACCTTGGTCAAATACTCTCGGGGGAGTCCTCGGTCACGAGGACGGGGGCAGCGCCCCCTTCTTCAGGCGATCCACCAGCGTTCGGCGATCCGCCCGTCATCCAGGCGCGCGCGCCCCGACACGACCCGCGGCTGACCGACATGATCACCCGCCTCAAGCGATTCCGCGCCCTCGGCCACGTCGACGAACCCGTCACGCAAGGCTTCTTCGCGAACCGCGTCGTCGGTGATCGCGATCACCTCGACCGTGTCGACCCACCCGGCCTGACCGTCCTTCCAATGCGCATCCACCCGGCGGCCCAGGTACTGCCGCCCGTCGCGGGCTGTCACCACGCGGTAAAGCCCGGTTCCGACCCAGCCTTCCATCGCCCCGGGCCGCGCGCCGGCGGGCATCACCGACAGCATGGGATCGGACAGGCGGTAGGGAAAATGCGGATCGCCCGCATGCAGGGCGATCTCGATCCCGCCGCGCACCGGGCGCGCCTCGGCAATATCCTTCGCCACGAGGCTGTCCTCCGCCAGCAGCGTCGCGACCGCGTCCTGCGCGGTGAAGCCACGTCCGTCGTGAAACACGGCACCCTCGCGCAGTTCGATCCGCCAATGGGCCGCGTCGCTGCTGCCATGCCAGGATGTCGCGAGTTCCCCGCGCAGCAGCCCGTCCGGCGCAACCTCGGTCAGCGTTTCGAACACCGCGCCACGCGCCACGGCCGCTACGCCCTCCCCGTCTGCCGCCGCGATCCGCAGCCGGCCGCCGCGCCGGGGCAGGCCTTCGGCCGACAGCCCCGAAGCCGCCAGCAGGGCGGCCGCCGCACCCGAGGCAAACAGCGCACGCCGGTCCAGCCGTCTCATCGTTCCGCCTCGGCGATCATGTCGGTCACCCGGACCAGTTCTGCGCTGATCCCCGGCTCGCTCAGGGCATGGCCGGCGTTGCGCACCATCCGCAACTCACCCGCGGGCCAGGCTTCGGACAGCGCATAGGCCGACGACGGCGGGCAGATCATGTCATAGCGGCCTTGCACGATGATGCCGGGGATCTGGGCGATCCGGTCCATGTGGGCCAGGATCTGGCCGTCGAATTCCAGGAACCCGGAGTTCATGAAATAGTGATTCTCGAGCCGTGCGAAGGCGCGCGCGTAATCCCCGGGGCTTTCGCCCGACAGGCCCGTCGAATGGATCGTGGCCAGCGCGTTCTCCCACGCCGACCAGGCCCGACCATAGCGCGTCTCGACCGACAAATCACCCGAGAACAGCCGCTTGTTGTAGGCCTCGATCATGTTGCCGCGTTCATCTTCGGGAATGACGGATATGAAACGATCCCAGGTCTCGGGCCAGAACTTGCCGGCACCGCCCCCGTAGAACCAGTCAAGCTCGGCCTGGGTCATCAGGAAGACGCCCCGCAGCACCAGGTACTTGGCCCTGTCGGGATGCGCCTGGGCGTAGATCAGCGACAGCGTCGCCCCCCAGGATCCCCCGAAAACAACCCATTTGTCGATGCCAAGCTCTTCGCGGATCATCTCGATGTCGGCGACCAGGTGCCATGTCGTGTTGTTGCTGACCGCCGCATGGGGCCGCGACCGGCCGCAGCCACGCTGGTCGAACAGGATGATGCGGTACACTTCGGGGTCGAAATAGCGCCGCATCGCCGGCGAACATCCGCCGCCGGGGCCACCATGCAGAACGACGACCGGCAGCCCGGTCGGATTGCCGCACTGTTCCACATAGATCTGGTGTCCCTGTCCAACATCCAGCATCCGCTGGTCGAAAGGGTCGATCGGCGGGTAAAGATATTGCACGGCGCGCTTCTGATCGGCGGTTTTGTCCATCTGTCGGCTTATATAGATGCTGGACCTACAAGACCATACGGAGTGAAGAATGCAAGGCTCTGAAACCACAGTCGACCAGGCCGAAGTGGCCAAGTTCGAAGCCATGGCTGCCGAATGGTGGGATCCTGCGGGCAAGTTCAAGCCGCTGCACATGATGAACCCCTGCCGGCTTGACTACATCACCCGCCAGATCGCGGCGGAATTCGAACGCGACCTGTCGCAGCCCATGCCCTTCGCCGGGCTGCGGCTGCTGGATATCGGCTGCGGTGGCGGGCTTTTGTCCGAACCCATGGCCCGGCTGGGCGCAGAGGTACTGGGCGCCGATGCCGCCGAACGCAACATCCCCGTCGCACGCGTCCACGCGGAACAATCGGGGCTGCAGATCGACTATCGCCACGTGACGGCGGAATCGCTTGCCGCCGACGGTGAACAATTCGACGTGGTCCTGAACATGGAGGTCGTGGAACACGTCGCCGATCCGCTGACCTACCTGAGTGCCTGCCGCGACCTGCTGAAACCCGGCGGGCTGCACATCTGTTCGACGCTCAACCGCAACATGAAAAGCTACATGATGGCCATCGTCGGCGCCGAACAGATCATGCGCTGGCTGCCAAAGGGCACCCACGACTGGTCCAAGTTCATCACCCCCGAAGAATTGATCGACCTGCTGGGCCGGGCCGGTCTGAAACCGGTGGATCGCAAGGGCTTCGTCTTCAACCCGATCCTCTGGTCCTGGTCGATCTCGGACTGGGATCTTTCGGTGAATTACGTGACCGCCTCTGTCAAACCGGGCTGATCGGCGGCGCTGCCCCCGGCTGTATTATCAGCACCCCCGAGAGCATTTCGACAAAGGTGAAACGAAAAGCCGCGCTTCTCTCTTCTTCTTGGCAAAAATACCTCCGGGGGAGTCCTCGGTCACGAGGACGGGGGCAGCGCCCCCAACTCAGTCGTCGGCCTCAAGCCGCAACCTCAGTTCCCGCAGCACCGGCAACACGGCGCGCACCTTCACGGCGCCCAGGTCCCCGACGATCTGGCGGATCATCGGCGTGATATCGGCAATCGCCTGGTCCCGCGCGCGCCGTCCGGCCGGTGAAATCGCCACCAGCTTGCGCCGGGCATCGTCCCAGTCCGGGCGGATGTGCACGTAACCGGCCCATTCCAGCTTGCCCAGCGTGTTGGTCATCGCGCCCCGGGTCACGTGGAACGTTGCCGCCAGCTGGGCCGGGGTGCGTTCATCCGCCACGACCGCCAGGTGGTTCAGGACCGAGAAATGCGACAGTTCCATCCCCTTGGGCAGGCTGCGGCTCAGCCGGTGGCGCAACAGCTGTTCCGTGGTGAGCACTTCGCTGAAAAGCGTTACCGCAAGGTTCTGGCCTTCGTCCGTCATGCGGGTTCGGCGAAGTCACGCGCGTTGGCCGGCGACGGGATCTTGCGCCGGACCGTATCCACAGCCGCAAGGTCAAGATCCACCAGGTGGCGCCCCGCCTCCGTCCCCGCGTCCAGCGGAACCTCGCCCCACTCGGCCACGGCCATGGAATGGCCGTACGTGTTGCGGGCCCGTCCTGTTGAAGCGGGATGTGTGCCGGTTTGCGCCGGGGCCAGGACGACGTCGGCGCCCCGGGCCGTTGCGTCGCGCAAGGCATCGATCACGGCCTTCAGGTTCGACGAAGGATCGTCGCCCGACGTGATCTGAACCAGCGCGATCCGCATTCAGGCCGCCAGCAGCGCGTCGAGCTTGCCGGCCCGTTCCAGCGCATAAAGATCGTCGCAACCGCCCACGTGGGTGCCGTCGATGAAGATCTGCGGCACCGTATGGCCGCCATTGGCCCGCTGCATCATCTCTGCCCGGCGGTCGGGTTCGGCCAGGATGTCGATTTCCGAGAAACTGACGCCCTTGGACGTCAGCAACCGCTTGGCCGCATGGCAATAACCGCAGAGCGGCGAGGTATAGATGTCCACCGTTTTCATGTCACGTATCCTTATATCCCGAGATCGCCTGGGATCTAGGCATCCTTTGCCACCCGCGCCAGCGTGATCACACAAACGCGTGCTGCACCTGCAGCATGCGCCGCTTCTGCGGTGGCGGCAAGAGTGGCCCCGCTGGTCATCACGTCGTCCACCAGCAAAAGCGATCGCCCGGTGATCCGGTCGCGCCGCCAGGGATGCACCCGGATCGCGCCGCGCAGGATATCGGCCCGTTCATCGGCGCCGCGCCCGTCAAGGCTGGGCGTCTTGACGGGGCGTTGGAACAGATCGGGGCAATGGTCCAGCCCCAGCGCACGCGCCATCCCCTGGGCCAGCAGGGCCGACTGGTTGTAGCGGCGGCTGGCCAGCCGGCTGCGGTGCAGCGGCACCGGCGCGACCAGCATGCCGGGCTGGATGATCGGGCGGGCGGCGCGGGCCATCCAGGTGGCGGCGGTGCGCGCGATATCGGTGCGATCCCCATGTTTCAGCGCCAGCACCAGCTTGCGGCCCGTATCCTTGTACAGCAGCGCGGACCGCCCCCTGTCCCAGGGGCGCGGGCGCGTCATGCAATCGTCGCAGTCGATCCGGTGCCCGTCGCCCTGCCCCGGCAGCGGCACGCCGCAGCTTTCGCAGACCAGCCCGCCAATGAACGGCGTGTCCCGCCAACAGGCCGGGCACAGGCCGAAATCGCTTTCCACCAGGTCCCCGCAGGCCAGGCAGCGCGGCGGGTAGACCAGCGTCAACAGCGTTTGCAATGTTCTGTGCATGGGTCTACCTGATGCGCCATGACCGGCCCCCGTCGCCTGACCGACCGCACCGCCCTGATGCGGCACCGCGCCCGCGCGCAGGATCCCTTCCTGCACCGCCTCGCCCGCGACGAGGCGCAGGATCGCCTGAGCCTGGTTAACAGGTCGTTTACGAAGATGGCCGTGGTCACGCCCTTCCCCGATCTGTGGTCCGGAACCGGCGCGCTATGCGTGCCGGATGACGAGCATCTGTCACTGGAACCCGAAGCCCACGACCTGGTCATCCACGCCATGGCGCTGCACTGGGCCGACGATCCGGTCGGCCAGCTGATCCAGTGCCGCCGCGCGCTGGAACCCGACGGGCTGATGCTGGCCATCCTGCCCGGCGGCCGCAGTTTCCATGAATTGCGCGCCGTGCTGGCCCAGGCCGAAACCGAAGTCACGGGCGGGCTGTCGCCCCGGGTGCTGCCGATGGGCGATGTGCGCGACCTGGGCGCGTTGCTGCAACGCGCCGGGCTGAACCTGCCGGTGGCCGATGCCGACACGCTGACCCTGACCTATCGCGACCTGGCGCACCTGGCCCGCGACCTGCGCGACAGTGGCGAGTCGAACGCGCTTGACGCGCGCCTCCGGACCCCGACACCCAGGACGGTCCTGACCCGGGCGGCCGAGCTTTACGCCGCCACGTTCGCTGACGCCGACGGCCGCCTTCCCGCCACACTCGACCTCGTGACGTTGACCGGCTGGGCGCCCGGCCCGGATCAGCCGAAGCCGCTGCGCCCCGGGTCCGCGGCACAGCGTCTCGCCGAGGCGCTGAACACCACGGAAACCCGGCTGACGGATTGACCCCCGCGACCCACGTCTTATCTCGCCCCGATAACCGCCCAGGAGGCCCCCATGCCCGATCAGACCCGGCCCGCACATGCACCGTCCGACCATCCGGCCCTGCCGGCCGAACGGGTCGGCATCCTGCTGGCCAACCTCGGCACGCCGGACGGCACCGATTACTGGTCAATGCGCCGTTACCTGGGCGAATTCCTGTCCGACAAGCGGGTCATCGATTATCCGTCCTGGAAATGGCAGCCGATCCTGCAGCTGATCGTGCTGTCGAAACGCCCGTTCTCGTCTGGCGCGGCCTATCGGTCGATCTGGAACACCGAGGCGGACGAAAGCCCGCTGATGACGATCACCAAGGCGCAGACCGCCAAGATCGCCGAAACGCTGAAAGCCACCCATGGCGACGCTGTCATGGTCGATTACTGCATGCGCTACGGCAATCCGTCGACCGAATCCAAGGTGCGCGCGATGATCGAGGCCGGGTGCCACAAGATCCTGTTTTTCCCGCTGTACCCGCAATATGCCGGCGCCACGGTGGCCACCGCGAACGACCAGTTCTTCCGCGCCCTGATGGCCGAGAAATGGCAGCCCGCGACCCGCACCGTGCCGCCCTATTTCGACAATCCGCTTTACATCGATGCGCTGGCGGCTTCGGTTCAACGCAGCTACGCCGAGATGGAGCAGGAACCGGACATCCTGCTGTGTTCCTACCACGGGCTGCCCGAACGTTACCTTATGGAGGGCGATCCCTATCACTGCCAGTGCCAGAAGACGACGCGGCTGCTGAAGGAACGGCTGGGCTGGGCCGATGACCGGATCGCCACGACCTTCCAGTCCAAGTTCGGCCCCGAGGAATGGCTGAAGCCCTATACCGTGGAAGAGGTCGCGCGGCTGGCGAAGGCGGGCAAGAAGCGGATCGCGGTCTGTGCGCCGGCGTTTTCGGCCGATTGCATCGAGACGCTGGAAGAGATCAACGAAGAGATCCGCGAAAGCTTTGAACATGCCGGCGGCGAAAGCTTTACCTATATTCCCTGCCTTAACGACGACGACGCCCATATCACGGCGCTGACATCGGTGATCCGCGACAATCTGAAGGGCTGGCTGGACGCCGGCTGAGGCCCGGGCGCGGCCTGTGTCGAGGCCTGTTTCGCGACCGGCCCTTGGAAACAGAAAAGGCGGCCCGTTAACCTGGGCCGCCTTTCCCTTGCGAGGTAGTCTGGTCTTAGCTGGCGGCGACGGCGGCGGCCACGACGACCAGCAGCAGCAGGGGCAGCAGGATGCCGGCCGACGAACCGGTGGTTTCTTCGACGATGACCGGGGCTTCGACGATCGGCTCTTCCAGCGAACCGGCGGTTGCGGCGGAAGCGGCGACGGCGAATGCGGCGGCTGCGATGAGTTTCTTCATGGTGATCTCCTTCAGTGCGCCACCACGGGAACGGGGCGCGGACAAACTTCGTGTGTGGAAGAACTAAAGCAGTGAACCGGGGGACTTGAAAGAAAACACGCAGGCCGGGCACCGGCAATGCGACCGGTGTGACAGTTCGGCATCGGAAGATCCGATGGCCGACCCGATGGCCCAAACGAAAAAAGGCGGCGCGAGCGCCGCCTTTTTCCTAAGTATAGTGCCGTTCAGCTTGCTGCGACAGCAGCGGCCACGACGACCAGCAGCAGCAGCGGAAGCAGGATGCCTGCCGACGAGCCGGTGGTTTCTTCGACGATGACCGGAGCTTCGACGATCGGCTCTTCCAGGCTGCCGGCCGAAGCGGTCGTTGCAGCGGCTGCGAAAGCGGCGGCGATGACGAGTTTCTTCATGTTAACCTCCAGATAAAGCGTCGCCCAAATGGTTAACGGACGACGCACCCAAGACTTACCTCGTAGGATCTTCTAAGCAGCAAAACTAGGCCATTGCAAACGCTTGTCAGAGCCGTCCCACTTGGCATTTCCCGATGTCGTCAAATTAGCAACACCTGCGTTCCGACCTTGGCCATCCCGAAAAGCTCGGCGATATTCTCGTTGTAAAGGCCGATGCAACCGTTCGACGACCGCCGCCCGATCTTGCGCGTGTCGTGGGTGCCGTGGATCCGGTAGTATTTCCAGCCCAGGTACAGCGCGTGCGTGCCCAGCGGGTTGTTCGGCCCCGGCGGGATGTAATCCGGCCATTCCGGGTTGCGCTTTTTCATCGACGGCGTCGGCGACCAGCTGGGTCCGACCACCTTCTGCACGACCGAGGTGCGGCCCCGGCGCGTCAGCTCTTCGGTCAGGGGCACGGAGGATGGGTAAAGCTTGTAGACCGATTCGTCCTCGGACCAGTAATGCAGGGCGCGCGACTGGGTATCGACCAGGATCGCGCCGTTGCGCAGCGACGAGAAATGCGGCCGCCATGCCATCGCCCGGAAACTCGATATGTTGCGCGCCACCGCAGGTTCCGGTGCCGGCTCCGGGTACAGGACCGATTCCAGGTTCGGGTCCACGGCACCGGGGTCGCTGGCCTGTCCCAGGGCCGGGGCGCCGATGATTGCGGCGCCGCCAGCCAGGAAGACGCGTCGGGTTGGACTGGAAAAGATGTGCTTCTTCGCCATGGTCCCGTTCCTTTCACATACTGAACAGCCGATGCTGTATGTTATGGCGGGAATGCCTCAGTCGCAAACCAAACGGGCATGACAGCCGACCTGACACGGAAGTGAATTTGCCTCCGCCCGCCTGGCACGCTAAATCCTGCGGGTGAATTGACCACGGGAACCCCATGCTGCGCCTATTTTCCCTGCTTCTGGCCGGAGCCCTGCTGCTTTCGGCCTGTACCGCAACCGATTACACCGGAACTTCGGCCGGATCGTCGAACAACGTGTACCGGATTCGATCCGGCGACACGTCGAAGATCCAGTTCAGAATGCTCGATTCGGTCAATTCGCTCAGATCGGCCGCCGGCGCCGGTCCGGTACAGCTGAACTCTCAGCTCACCGCCGCCGCCGCGACCCATTCCCGCGACATGTCGGTCCAGAACCGGCCCTGGCACTTCGGCTCCGACGGCTCTTCGCCGATCGACCGGGTCCAGCGCGCTGGATACACCGGCCGCTTCCTGGGCGAAAACATCTCGGAAACCTACGAGACCGAGATCGAGACGCTCGGCGCCTGGATGGACCAGCCCGGCACACGGTCGGTGATCCTGGATCCCTCGGCCGTGAACATGGGCTTTTCCTGGTACCAGGAAAAGGGCGGCAAGATCTGGTGGACGCTGGTGATGGGCGGCTGACGCTGCTGGATCAGGTTTGAGACGGGCGGCCGACGCCGCCCGACACGGCCTGTAATGGGCAGCCCATGCTGCCCGGCGCGACCTAGGGCCGGATCGTGATCAGCGTGCCGACCCGGACCATCGAATAGATCTCGCTGATTTCCTTGTCCTTGACCGAAATGCAGCCGGCCGTCCAATCCTTGCCCTTGGCGCGGGTCAGGTTCGGCTGGCCATGGATAAAGATGTCCCCGCCCGGTTCCTTGCCCAGCGACGCCGCATAGGCGCGGTCGGCGGAATTGGGATACGAAATCCCCAGCGACAGGAAAAAGCTGCTGCGCGGGTTCTTCCGGTCGATCAGATAGCTGCCCTCGGGCGTCTTGCCATCGCCCTTGAACTGCTTATGACCGGCCGGGGCGAAGCCCAGGTCGATGTCGTAATCCTTCAGAATTTCCGTTCCGTGCAGCAGGTACATCTTTCGTGCCGACTTGTTGATCACGACCGATGTCACTTCGGGTCCTGTATAGACCTCGTATTTTCTGCTGCACGCCGACAGTGCTGCCACGGACAGCGCCGATGCCATCATGAATCTGCGGTTCATTGCCTGAAACCTTGTTTGCCTCGAAACCGAAAATACACGTTTTCAGGTCGGGTAAGAAGTCAATTATCGCTGGTTTTACCGTCCATTCGCGCCTCGATCGCAGCCAGCCGGCGCAGCACTTCCTCGCGGTAGGCGTCGGTCTGGCCCACGGTCTCGGCATCGTGGGCATCCTGCATCGAATTCACGATCAGGCCGACCAGCAGGTTCACCACCGCAAAGCTGGTAACGATGATGAACGGCACGAAGAACGCCCAGGCGTATTCGTATTGCGCCATCACCGGGCGCACGATGCCCATCGACCAGCTTTCCAGCGTCATGATCTGGAACAGCGTATAGGCCGACCGGCCCATGGTGCCGAACCATTCCGGGAAGCTATCGGAAAACAGGTTCGTCGCCATCACGGCGCCGATGTAGAAGATCATCGCCATCATCAGGAAGACACTGGCCATGCCCGGCACCGCCCGGATGAACCCTTCGACAACCCGCCGCAGCCGGGGCGCGGCCGACACCACGCGCAGCACCCGCAGGATCCTGAGCGCCCTGAGAACCGACAGGCTTTGCGCGCCGGGAACCAGCGCGATGCCGACGATGATGAAGTCGAAGATGTTCCAGCCATTGGCGAAGAACCGCAGCCCGTAGGCATAGAACTTCAGCGCGATCTCAAGGATGAAGATGCACAGGCACAGCTGGTCGATGGTGATCAGCAGCGGCCCGACCAGGTGATCCAGCCGGCCCGACGTCTCAAGCCCCAGGACGATGGCGTTCAGAACGATGACGCCAATCACGAAATTTCCGGTCCCCGGCTTTTCCAGCCAGTACGCCACCTTCTCCCGACTCGTCATGCCTGCCCGCCTGCCTGGAAACCCTTGTCCGTCTAATGCGATAGAGAAAACGCTGCGGCAAGCTCGACATGGGTCGACCACCGGAATTGGTCCACCACCTGCACCCAACGCAGGCGATATCCCGCCTCGGTCAGACACCTGGCGTCGCGCGCGAATGTCACCGGGTTGCACGACACCGCCGCCACGACCGGCACCCGCGCATCGGCGATCGCCTCCGTCTGGGCCTGCGCACCGGCGCGCGGCGGATCGATGACGACGGCGTCGAAGCGGCGCAATTCATCCGCCATCAACGGTCGGCGGAACAGGTCGCGCGCCTCGGTCGCGACCCTGCGCAGCCCCTGCGCGTGCCGCCATCCCCGGTCCAGCGCGGCCAGCATCTCGGGCACCGCCTCGACGCCATGCACCTCGGCCCGGTGGGCCAGCGGCAGGGTGAACGTCCCGCTGCCGCAGAACAGGTCGGCGATGCGTTTCGCGCCCGTGGTGATCTCGTCCACGGCGGCCAGCAACGCGGCCTCGCCCTCGCGCGTGGCCTGCAGGAAGGCACCGGGCGGCGGGGTGACGGGGACGCCGCCAAAGACCTGCTCGGGCGGCATCCGGGTGGCGACGGTCTCGTCCTCCCAGGCCAGCCGCGCCAGGTCACAATCCTGCGCCAGCCCCGCCAGCTCGATCCTCAGTGGCCCGTCCAGCTCCTTTCCGCCCCGGGCCGAAACATCCAGCCCGTTGCGCGTTGCGGTCATCGTCACCGCCAGCGCGCCCTTGCGCGAGGCCCCGACGCGCGCCAGCGCCTCGGCCGTCGCCAGCCCTGCAATCAGCTCGGGCGCCAGCAGCCGGCAATTCGGAATCTCTGTGATCACATCCGACGCACGGCCGTAAAACCCTGCCATCGCGCCCTTTTTCGTCCGCCGCACGGCAACGGTCGCGCGCCGCCTCGACTGCGCCGGCGATGTGATCACATCGCGAAACTCGGTTTCCACCCCCTGCGCCTGCAACGCATGGCGCACCACGTCCAGCTTCCAGCCGGCGACAAACCCGTCCGACGCATGCTGCAACGCACATCCCCCGCAGGCCTTGTAATGCGGACAGGGCGCGGCCACGCGATCGCCCGAAGGCTCGACGATCCGTGCATCGACCAGCCGATCGCCTTCGCGCCGGCCTTCCACCACTTCCCCCGGCAGGGTGCGCGGCACATAGACGGGCCCGGGCGCGATCCCGTCCCCCTGGTGGCCCAATCGCTCGATCCGATGGCGCTCGGTCTGGCTCAAGGCGGTACTCCTGCTTCTTTCTCTTCAGAAATACCCCGATACCGCCGTCCGCCAAAGAGGCCAACGTTTATTCGGCCGCCGCGTCCGCCGGATCCGTCTGGATGAACCCGCCCGACTGCCGCGACCAGTACTGCGCGTACAATCCGCCCATGGCCAGCAGTTCGGAATGACTGCCCGCCTCGGCGATCTGCCCCTGGTCCAACACCACGATCCGGTCCATTTCCGACAGCGTCGACAGCCGGTGCGCGATGGCCAGCACCGTCTTGCCCTCCATCACCCGGTGCAGGGCCTGCTGGATCGACGCCTCGACCTCGGAATCCAGCGCCGATGTCGCCTCGTCCAGCACCAGGATCGGCGCATCCTTCACGATGGCGCGGGCCAGCGCGATACGCTGCCTTTGCCCGCCCGACAGTTTCACGCCGCGTTCGCCCAGATGCGCCTCGTACCCGGTCCGGCCACGATGATCCTTCAGGCCAAGGATGAAATCGTGCGCCTCGGCCTTCTTCGCCGCCGCGATCATCTCCTCGTCGGTCGCGTTCGGCCGCCCGTACAGGATGTTGTCGCGCGCCGATCGGTTGAACATCGCCGTTTCCTGCGTGACCATCGAAATCTGGCGCCGCAGGCTTTCCTGCGTGACGTGGCCGGTATCCTGCCCGTCGATCTCGATCCGGCCGCCTTCGGGCGCGTAAAGCCGCAGAAGCAGCGCCACCAGCGTGGATTTCCCCGCGCCCGAGGCCCCGACGATCCCCAGCTTCTCGCCCGGCGCGATCGCCAGGTTCAGCCCCTGAACGCCGCCGGAGTCCCGCCCATAGGTAAAGGTCACGTCCTTGAAATCGACTTCCGCATTTGTGATCACAAGATCGGTCGCATCCGGCGCATCCTCCAGCCGTTCGCGCGGCGTCAGGGTGCGGATGCCGTCCTCGATCTCGCCGATATTGGTAAAGATCCCCAGCGAGGCAAAGCTGACCCAGCCCGTCATCGTCGCCAGCCGGGTGGAAATCAGGCCGGCGGCGGCGATATCGCCGGTTGTCGCCATTCCACGGCTCCAAAGCCACAGCGACAGGATGATCAGGAAAGTCGGCAAAAGCCCGGCCAGCGTGAAGATCCACAGCCGAAAGGTCACCACGGTGGACGCCCAGGCGATCCCGGATTCACGATACCCCGACAGCGCGCCTTCGGTCGCGGTTTCTTCGGCATCGCCATGGGCGAACAGCTTGACGGTGCGGATATTGGTAATCGTATCAACGATCTGCCCGGTCACCACCGCCCGGCGCGCCGCGCGCAGCTGCGACCGTTCGCGAATGCGCGGCAGGAAATGTTTCACCAGGTAGACGTAGGCCACGATCCACACCGCCACGGCCAGCCCCAGCCGCCAGTCGACAGCGCCCAGCATCACCGCCGCCGATATCGCCGCCGCCAGCGCATTGCCCAGGATATTGGTGCCTTCGGTCACGACCTCGGTCAGCGCCCGCCCGGTCTGCTGGCTTTTCTGGGCGATGCGCCCGGCGAAATCGTTGTCGAAATAGGTCAGGCTTTGGCCCAGCGTGTAGCGGTTCAGCCGGTTCAGCGTCAGCGCGTACAGGTTCGGCCCCAGGGTGACCGAGTTGAAGGCCGCGTTCGCCGCCATCGCAAGCGGCCAGATCACCAGGTAGAAGACCGCCAGCAATACGACGGCCCAGAAATGGCTGGCCAGGAAACCGGGGCCCACCGATTGCGCCTTGTCGATGACCCAGCCGATCAGCCAGAAGCCGATCACGGTGGTCACACCCACCGAAATCGACGCTGCGATGGCCAGCCAGATCTGCGTGCCCGCACCTTCCAGCGCCCACCGCATGAATGGCAGCAGTTTCTGCGGAGGATAGCCCTCTGCCTGGCGGAACGGCGCAATCGTGTCGGCAAGCCGTTGATAAATGCGGGGAATATCGGCGACCTTGCGTTCTGCAAAGTCGCCCTCTGGCATTCTCATTCGTGTTGCTCCGGTCGAAAGCGACCTATTCGGCCGCCTCTGGGTTCAGGAAACCACCAGACTGTCGTGTCCAGAATCCGGAATATAGGCCGCGTTTGGCAAGAAGCTCGGAATGCGAGCCCTGTTCGGCGATGCGGCCCCGGTCAAGGACGATGATCCGGTCCATGTGGGCAATGGTAGACAGCCTGTGTGCAATGGCAATGACGGTCTTGCCCGACATCACGTTGTAAAGCGTGTCCTGGATCTGCGCCTCGACTTCGGAATCCAGGGCCGAGGTCGCCTCGTCCAGCACCAGGATCGGGGCGTCCTTGAGGATGACCCGCGCCATGGCGATCCGCTGGCGTTGCCCGCCGGACAGTTTCACGCCGCGTTCGCCCACGTGGGCATCATAGCCCGTGCGCCCGTTGCGATCCTGCAGGCCCAGGATGAAGTCATGCGCCGCCGCCTGTTTCGCGGCGTCGATCATCTGGGCGACGGTCGCGTCGGGGCGACCGTACAGCAGGTTCTGCCGGATCGACCGGTGCAGCAGCGACGAATCCTGCGTCACCATGCCGATCTGCTGGCGCAGCGATGTCTGGCGCACGCCCGCGATATCCTGACCGTCGATCAGGATCCGCCCCTGTTCGGGATCGCGGAACCGCAGCAGCAGGTTCACAAGCGAGGATTTCCCCGCCCCCGACCGGCCCACCAGGCCCACCCGTTCGCCCGCGTGGATTGTCAGATCCAGCGCGTCCAGACCGCCGTAGCCCTTGCCGTAATGCTGGGTGACCTTGTCGAACCGGATCTCGCCCTTGCTGACGTGCAGCGCGGGTGCGCCCGGCTTGTCGACCAGCGCATGGGGCACGGCGATGGACCGCAGACCTTCGCGGATGACGCCCATGTGTTCGAACAGCCGGATGGTGACCCACATGATCCACCCCGACATCCCGTTCAGCCGCATCACCAGGGCCGAGGCCGCCGCGACCTCGCCGATGGTGATCTTCTGGATCGACCACAGGTACATGGCCAGCCCGATCACGCCGATGATCATCGCGCCGTTCAGCAGGTTCAGCAGGAAATGCATTTCCGTCATCAGCCGCAGGAACCGCTGCAGCCGCAGCCGGTGGCGGCGCATGGCGGACACCACATAGCCTTCTTCCTGCGCCTCGTCGGCGAACAGCTTCACCGTCTCGATATTGGTATAGGCGTCGACCACCCGGCCCGTGACCATGGACCGCGCATCCGATGTCTTTTCGGATGCAACGGCCACCCGCCGCGCCAGCTGGATGTTGTAATAGACATAGGCCCCCAGCCACAGCAGCAGCGGCAGCACCAGCCACAGGTCGAAGGCCGCCACCATGACAGCGGCGCTGATCACGTAGACCCCGGCGAACCAGACGGCTTCGAACATCATGTAGGAACTGTCTTCGACCGCCGGGCCCTGCTGCATGACACGGTTGGTCAGCCGCCCGGCAAAGTCGTTCTGGAAGAACGTCATCGACTGGCCCAGCATGTGCTTATGGGACCGCCAGCGCACCAGGTCCTGGCTGTTGGACACCAGCGTCTGTTCCAGGAACAGGTGCGCCAACCCGATGATCATCGGCCGCAGAAACACGATCGCCAGCGAGGCGGCCATCAGCTCGACCCCGTGTTCGCGCCAGAACGCGGCGATGCCGCTGGCGTTCATCAGGTCGATCAGCCGGCCGGTGTAGAACAGCAGCGCCACCTCGACCACGGCCACGGCCAGGCTGGTGACGGCCATCACCGGCAGCCACTTGCCGAACGGTTTCAGCACCGACAGCATGTAAGGCACCAGCTTGTTCGGCGGCGTGCCGTCTTCGAAGGGGACGAACGGATCGATGAGGTTTTCAAAGGTCTTCAGGACCCGCCCGACGGGTTTGGATATACGCGCGTTCATTCCGCCGCTCCTTTCACGTCTGTATCCATTCCGATAAAGCCCCCCGACTGACGCGCCCACAGATCGGCATAAAGCCCGCCCTGCGCCATCAGCTGTTCGTGCGTGCCGTCCTCGACGATGCGGCCCTTGTCCATGACAAGGATCCGGTCCATGCGCGCGATGGTCGACAGACGGTGGGCAATGGCGATGACCGTCTTGCCCTCCATCATTCCGTAAAGCGTGTGCTGGATCGCCGCCTCGACCTCGGAATCCAGCGCCGATGTCGCCTCGTCCAGGATCAGGATCGGCGCGTCCTTCAGGATCACCCGTGCAAGCGATATCCGCTGACGCTGCCCGCCGGACAGTTTCACGCCCCGTTCGCCGACCAGAACGTCATAGCCGGCGCGGCCCTCGCCATCGGCAAGTCCGGTAATGAAATCATGTGCTTCGGCCTGTTTCGCGGCGGCGATCATCTCGGCGTCGGTCGCGCCGGGCCGCCCGTACAGGATGTTGTCGCGCACCGACCGGTGCAGCAGCGCGGTGTCCTGTTGAACCATGCCGACCTGCTGGCGCAGGCTGTCCTGCGTGACGGCGCGGATATCCTGCCCGTCGATTTCGATCGCGCCCTTTTCGGTTTCGTAGAACCGCAGCAGCAGCTTCACCAGCGTCGACTTGCCCGCCCCGGACCGTCCGATCAGGCCGATCTTCTGGCCCGGTTCGATCGACAGGTCGACGCAATCCACGCCGCCGACGCCCCGCCCGTAATGATGGCTGACGCCCTTCATCTGGATCCGGCCCTTGCAGAAGGTCAACGTCCTGGCATCCGGCCCGTCGATCAGGTCGATGGGCTGGGCGATGGTCTGCATGCCCTCGATCACGATGCCGATCTGGCGGAACAGCGTGGTCAGCGACCACATGATCCAGCCGGTCATTGCGTTCAGCCGCAGCGTCAGCGCTGTCGCCGCGGCAACCACCCCGACCGAGGCCGCGCCCTGCATCCACAGCGCAACCGCCCAACCGACGACGCCGACAATCAGGAACCCGTTCAGCGACACCAGGCCCAGGTCCATCTTGGTAAAGACCCGCAATTCGCCATAACCCGCCTGCCGAGTCTTCTCGATCGCCTCGCGCGCATAGTCGAGTTCGTGATCGGTATGGGCGAACATCTTGACCGAATGGATGTTGGTGTAACTGTCGACCAGCCGCCCCGTAAGGTCCGACCGGGCCTCGGAAAATGCTTCGGAGGCGGGGCCGACGTTGCGGATGGTCCAGCGCAGAAGCACCAGGTAGCTGGCGAACCACAGCACCATCGGGATCAGCAGCCGCACATCGGTCGTCATCAGCATGATCGCGGCGCCGACCAGGTAGGCGGCGGCGAACGTGATGGCGTCGAAGGTCTGGAACACCGCTTCGCTGGCGGCCATCGGTGCCTGCGCCAGCCGGTTGGCGATGCGCCCGGCAAAGTCGTTTTCGAACCAGCCGACCGATTGCCGCAACACGTGCCGATGCGCCCGCCAGCGGATCAGCGTGGTCAGGTTCGGCAGCACCGTGTTGTTCAGCAGCAGCACGTTCAGGATATGCAGCACCGGCCGCAGGAACAGCAGCAGCAGCGCGGCCACGATGAATTCGAATCCGTGCCTGGCCCAGACATCCGCCGGAGAGCCATCCAGCAGGTCGACGATCCGGCCCATGTAGGCGATCAGGATGATCTCGAACGCCGCAAGGATGATCGAAAGGGCGATGATCACGCCGTAAACCCGCAGGAAGGGTTTCGAATAAGACGCCATGAACGCCCAGAACCGCTGGGGCGGCCGGTTGGTTTCCTCGTAGTCGACGTAGGGATCGACCAGGGTCTCAAAAAAACGGAACATTGAAGTCGTACCTGTCGGGGCTCAATGCAGGGCTCAGAGCCAAATGAGCGAAATTTTCAGGGGGGCATAGATGCGCAGCCGTGCACGTGGCACGACCGTCACGAAGATCGGTCGGCCTCAGCCGTTGTAGAACCAGATCCCGTGATACATGCGCATTCCTCCGACTTGGGTACGGTTCCGTTACATGATCAAATCATATTTGTCACCCCTCTTGGGCGCGGGAAATGTCCAAAAGCGCGGCGCGTGTCATGGTAAAGCCGGACGAGATCCAGATTTTTTCCAGTTTTCTCAGCATATTGCCCAGATCGGCACCTGTATGGTCAGGCATCAGATCCTGCGCCGAGACCGGGAATACGGCATGTCCTCCGACATCCGCCTGGTGCAGGTCGTCGTCGCTCAGCGGGTGTTCCAACAGCGCCGCGCGCAGCACGATCGCGTCCCGCGCGCAGTCCCTGCCCAACCGATAGCCCAATGCGGCCGCGCTCTCGCCGCCCACCGCGCCGTCGCGGATCAGGGTCACCCGATCCCTGCGCGCCCGGCTCAGCCGCAGTGAAAGGGCCAGGTCGCCATCGCCCAACGCCGCCAGCCGCCGCATCGGGTCGGGGGTAAATCCGAACATCTCTTCCAGGTGCACAAGCGGGCCAAGCGCCCGGTCGTCCGCGCCCGGCAACAGCCGCATCAGCGCGCCGGTCGACCGCATCGCCGCCACCGCAGCCACCGGATCAGCCGCCGACAACAGCTTGACCGTCTCGGCCCCGACCCGTTCGCGTGACAGGGTTTCCAGCCCGTCCAGATGGGTGGCGATGGCCGATAGCGCATCGGGGTCCATGCCGTTCATCGGATCGCCGTACCAGGCGTGAAAGCGGAAAAAGCGCAGCGACCGCAGGTAATCCTCGCGGATCCGGTTCGCGGCGTTGCCGATGAACCGCACGTGCCGCGCCTGCAGGTCCGGCAGCCCGCCCAACGGGTCGATCAGCGTACCGTCGATGCGGGCGTAAAGCGCGTTCATGGTGAAATCGCGGCGCCTGGCGTCTTCGTCCACCGTATCGGCAAAGGCGATCACCGCGCGCCGGCCATCGGTTTCCACATCCCGGCGAAAGGTCGTGATTTCATAGGGTTCGTGGTCGGCCACCACGGTGATCGTGCCATGGTCGATCCCCGTCGGCACGGCCTTCAACCCCGCCGCCCCGGCCAGTTCGATCACCCGTTCCGGCCGCGCATCGGTCGAGATATCCATGTCCGACACCGGCGCGCCCAGCAGGGTGTTGCGCACGCAGCCCCCGACGAAAAGCGCCTGGTGGCCCGCGTCTTCCAGCATCGCGCAGACCCGGCGGCTTTGCGACCGGTCAAGCCACGTGCCGGACACCCGGGTCACGGCTGCATCCGCTCGGCAAAGGCGCGCAACATGCGCGCGGTGGCGCCCCAGATGTAATAGGGGCCATAGGGCACGGTAAAATACCGCCGCTCGCTTCCCCGCCAACGCCTTGACTGGATTGAATAATTCTCGCGCTTAAGCAGATGGTCCAACGGCACGGCGAACGCCTCTTCCACTTCGCCCGGCTCTGGCCGGATATCGAAGGGACGATCGATGATCGCCACCACCGGCGTCACCAGGAACGACGTCACCGTCTCATGCGGCGGCATCGTGCCCAGCACCCTGGCGTGACCACGCGGCAGCGCGACCTCCTCGTCGGCCTCGCGCAGGGCCGCATCGACCACGTCGGCGTCGCCCTCATCCTGCTTGCCGCCCGGGAAGGCGATCTGTCCCGGATGATGCTTCAGCCGAGACGACCGCTTGGTCAGCAGCACCATCGGCACGTCCCCGGTCACGTCGATCCCCAAAAGCACCCCCGCCGGCCGCAACCTGCGGCCGGGCGGCAGCTGAACCTCCGGGTTCAGGTCGAAATCCGAGGACGTCCCCCCGTCACGCCGCAGCGCCCGGGCGATCCGATCCTCGAACCCGCTCACTCGTCGTCCTTCCCGGCTTCAAAGCCCAGGGTGGCCGGATCAAGGTCGTAATGCGCGCCGCAGAACTGGCAATCGGCGGTCACGCGGCCGTCGTCGGTGGTCATCTTGCTGATGTCCTTGGCCGAATAGATCGACAGCGACTGTCGCACCCGGTCTTCCGAACAGGTGCAGCCGAACCGGACCGCCTGCGCGTCATAGACCCGGGGCTGTTCCTCGTGGAACAGGCGGACCAGCAGGTCGGTGGTGGTGACCCGGGGACCGATCAATTCCATGTCCTCGACGGTGTCGAGCAGGATGTTGACCCGGTTCCAGTTCTCCTCCTGCTCGCCGTCGATCAGGTCGGCGGCCCGCAGGATCCCGCCTTCGCCCTGGGCGCTGGCCACGAAGGGCGACGCCTTGGGCATGTGCTGCAGCATGATGCCGCCGGCCCGCCAATGTTCGTCGCCACCCGCTTCGGTCAACCGCCCGAAGCTGAGCGCAAAGCGCGTGGGCAGCTGTTCGGACTGGGCGAAATAGGCCTGCGCGCAATCGGCCAGCGACTTGCCGTCCAGCGGCGTGATCCCCTGGTAGGGCGCGGTGCCCTTGCCCTGGTCCAGCAGGATGGCGAAATACCCTTCGCCCACCTGGTCAAAGGGCCGCCCGTCGGTCAGCCGGTCGCGGTCAAAGCTGGCATAGGCGCGGATGCGGGCCGGCTTGCCTTCTTCGGAGGGCGCGAAATAGTCTGTGGCGATCATCCGCACCGGGCCCTTGGACTGCACTTGCAGCGACAGTTTCCAGCGCAAATCGACCGTCTGCCCGATCAGCGCGGTCAGCAGGGCCATTTCGGCGACCAGCGCCTCCACCACGGGAGGATAGTCGTGTTGTTTCAGGATACCGCCCAGCACACCGTCAAGCCGCGCAACGCGGCCGCGCATGTCGGAGGCATCAAGTTGAAAGGGCAGGACCGTGTCGTCCCACGCGAGTTTGGATCCGATGGTCATGGGGTTTCCTTGGTTGCCGGAGATTGGCATACCGCGCCTATATAAGCGGAACAAGCTGGGTTGAAAGAGGCAGACATGATCCGACGCTTCGGAGAACCGCCCCTGCCGGGGCAGACATACACCCGCCGGATCGGCGCCTACGCCTTGCTGGAACGGAACGGATCGCTGCTGCTGACGCTGCAGGCGGACCCGGGACCCGAGCTGCAATTGCCCGGCGGCGGGGTCGATCCCGGAGAATCCCCGGTCGCCGCGCTGCACCGCGAAGTGCACGAGGAAACCGGCTGGTCGATCGTGGCGCCGCGCCGCGTGGGGGCCTTTCGGCGGTTCACCTACATGCCGGAATACGACCTGTTCGCCGAAAAGATCTGCCTCATCTACCTGGCCCGCCCGGCCATCTGCCATGGCGACCCCATCGAAACCGGCCACACCGCCGTCTGGCTTCCGCCCGACGAAGCCGCCTTTCATTTGGGCAATTCCGGCGACCGCTACTTCGCCGCTGCCCTGGCCCGGGGTATCGGCACTCTCTGACTCGGCGGGTCAGGACGGGGTCGATCACGGAGCGGTCGCCCTGCCTGTTCCTACCCGCTTCCTACCCGCCGTATTCGAACAACGTGGCCGAGACATCGTCGGCCAGCCGCGCGCCCTCCTGCATCTCGGAGGTGAGGCGCCAGTAGAGATCGTTCATGAATTCCCGCGCGGAAACCGCCGGCAGCGACTGGCGCGCCAGCCGCAGCAGCCCGTCCTGCCCCAGCATCTCGCCGTCCTTCAGCTGTGCCTCGGTGAATCCGTCGGAATACAGCAGCAGCCGATCCCCCGGCCCCAGGTCCAGTTCAAGCTGGTCATGCACCACTTCGGACACCAGCCCGATGGGCGTGCCGCCGCGCCCGATGTATTCCAGGTCCCCGTTCGCCCGGATCAGCAACGGGTGCGGGTGACCGGCCTGCACCAGCCGCACCCGCCCACTGTCCAGGTCGGCGGTGCCGTAAACCATTGTAAAATATTCTTCATTCCCGATGTCGGCCAGCAGCCGGTCGTTCAGCGCGCGCGCCACATCAAGCGGGGACCGCAGGTCATAGTCCGTGCCGGCGCCCCGCTGAACGCCGATGTTGTGATCCAGGTAAGCGTGGCTCAGGTACGACCCGATCCGCGCGGTCATCATCGCCGAGGTGATGCCATGCCCCGACACGTCGATCGAATAGAACCCGACCCGATCCTTGCCCGGCGAAAACATCCCCACCAGGTCGCCGCCGATATGGCCGCAAGGTTTCAGCAACAGGCTGACCCGACCGCCCCCGAAATCGCGATCAAGTTCGGGCACCAGCGATTCCTGGATCTTCTTGGCCTGCAGCAGATCGCGGTCGATGACATCATAAGCGTCCTGCAATTTGCTGAGCGTTTCCAGGATCATCTGGTTCTTCGTCGACAATTCCCGCTGCATGTTGATGATGCGTTCGCCCGCCGAAATCCGCGCCCGCAACTCGTTGCCGTTGACTGGTTTCGTCAGGAAATCATCGGCCCCCGCATCCAGCCCGCGAGCGATGTCGTCGACCTCTTTCTTCGAGGTGAGAAGAATGAAGTAACCATAATCTTCGCCACTGCGTTCGCGGAACAGCCGACAGAACTGCAGCCCGTCCATTCCCGGCATCATCCAGTCGCTCATGACGAAATCGGGCCGGCGCAGGGCCGCGCGTTCAAGCCCTTCTTCCCCGCTGGCGGCCTCGTCGACACTGTAGCCCCATTTCTTCAACATTCCCGACAGGATACGCCGTTGCAGGCGGCTGTCATCGACCACCAGGACATGGTGACGCGCTTCGCATCTGGGGACGGACGCTGTATCGGCGGGTTGAATTGGCAAAAAGCTTCGCTGGTTTCAAACATCGGGCCCGGGCACAGTGACCCGCCCCCGCTTAACGAGCGATGAAACCTAAAATCCCGTCCTTTCAAATTCAGCCATTAACCCTTCCTTAACGCTCGATTGGCCACATTGCTGCGATCAACGCATCACAAGTCGATGATCAGAATGCTGGACCGAACATGATAGACTGGGCCCGTGTCAGTGAGTTGCGCGACGAAGTCGGCGCCGAAGATTTCGAAGAAGTCGTGCAGATCTTCCTGGCCGAGGTCGAGGATGTCACCACCCGCCTGCAGGCCGGCGGCGATCCCGCCACGCTGGAGGCCGATCTGCACTATCTGCGCGGCGGTGCGCTAAGCCTTGGGTTTTCCAGCTTTTCGCGCCTCTGTCTTGAGGCGGAAAAGAACGCGGGCGCAGGTACGGTCACGCCCGAAGACCTGTCCGAAGTGCTGTTCGCCTTCTTCAGTTCAAAGGCGGAATTCATCGACGGCCTGCCATCCGCGTTGGCCGCCTGAGCCGTCACAGGACGAATTGCGCGACCGTCTCGTTGTCGGTGATGTCCTGGAAGGTCAGCCCGGCGGCGTGCAGCCCCGCATAAAGCCGGTCGAAATTCTCGGGCTGGGTGGTTTCGATCCCGATCAGGACCGACCCGAAATTGCGCGCCGATTTCTTCAGGTATTCGAACCGCGCGATATCGTCTTCGGGGCCCAGGACGTTCAGGAATTCCTTCAGCGCGCCGGGCCGCTGCGGCAGCCGCAGGATGAAGTACTTCTTCAGCCCCAGGAACCGCTGCGACCGTTCCTTGACCTCCGGCAAGCGTTCGAAATCGAAATTCCCGCCCGAGGTCACGGCAACCACCGTCTTGCCCCGGATCTGGTCGCGCAACTCGTCCAGCGCCTCGACCGACATCGCGCCGGCGGGTTCCAGAACGATACCTTCGACGTTAAGCATTTCCAGGATGGTCCGGCAGATCCGGTCTTCGCCCAGCACCAGGACGTCGTGCACCGGAACGTCGCGCAACCGGTCGAAAGGTGTCACGCCGATGCGCGCAACCGCAGCTCCATCCACAAAGTTATCCACATGACCCAGCGTCACGGGCGCACCCTGTGTCAGGGCCGCATGCAGGCAGGAACCGCCCGAAGGCTCGACAAACCGGCAGTCTGATCGCCCTTTGAGCAGCGAAAACACACCTGCGGACATGCCGCCGCCGCCGACGGGCAACACAACCATGTCGGGCGCGCACCCCAGTTCGTCCAAGATTTCCACAGCCAGCGAAGCCTGCCCTTCGATCACGTCGTCATCGTCGAACGGAGCCAGGAAATGGCCGCCTTCGCGGGCGCACCAATCCTGCGCGGCGGCCAGCGTCGCGTCGAAATAATCGCCGACCATGTGGATCTCGACATGGCCTTCACCGAACATCCGGGTCTTCATGACCTTCTGCTGCGGCGTCGTCACCGGCATGAAAATCACGCCCCGCTTGCCGAAATGCCTGCACATGAAGGCCACGCCCTGCGCGTGGTTCCCGGCACTGGCGCAGACGAACAGATCCTTGTCGGGCTGCTTGCGCATCGCGTTCATCGCGCCGCGGATCTTGTAGGACCGCACCGGGCTCAGATCCTCGCGCTTCAGCCAGATGTCGGCGTCGTAGCGATCGGACAGAAGCGCGTTGCGTTGCAGCGGCGTGGGCGGGAAGACGGCGCGCATCGCCTGTTCGGCGGCGCGGGCGCGATCTTCGAAGGACGGATCATCGGTCATGGCCCTTCTCTTGGCGCAGACGGCACCCGGACACAAGCGCCGCGACCTTGCCGAACCTTGCAAAAAAGGATAACCGCGAGGCGTTCAACGAAGGAAAACTTGATGTCCGCGCCGAAGAAAGTTGTGCTCGCCTATTCCGGCGGCCTCGACACCTCGATCATCCTCAAGTGGCTGCAGACCGAATACGGCTGCGAAGTGGTCACCTTCACCGCCGACCTCGGCCAGGGCGAAGAGCTGGAACCAGCCCGCGCCAAGGCCGAGATGATGGGCGCCAAGGCGATCTATATCGAGGACGTCCGAGAAGAATTCGTGCGCGATTTCGTCTTCCCGATGTTCCGGGCCAATGCGCTGTACGAAGGTCTGTACCTGCTGGGCACCTCGATCGCGCGGCCGCTGATTTCCAAGCGGCTGGTGGAAATCGCGGCGGCCGAAGGCGCCGACGCGGTGGCCCATGGTGCGACCGGCAAGGGCAACGACCAGGTCCGGTTCGAACTGTCGGCCTATG
Organism: Marinibacterium anthonyi; assembly: GCA_003217735.2. GTDB lineage: Bacteria > Pseudomonadota > Alphaproteobacteria > Rhodobacterales > Rhodobacteraceae > Marinibacterium > Marinibacterium anthonyi. Next base: position 5,315,345 of record CP031585.1, read on the forward strand.
CGCTGAACCCGGACATCAAGGTGATCGCGCCCTGGCGGGAATGGGACCTGACCTCGCGCACGCGGCTGATCGACTTCGCCGAGAAGAACCAGATCCCGATCGCCAAGGACAAGCGCGGCGAAGCGCCGTTTTCGGTGGATGCGAACCTGCTGCACACCTCGTCCGAAGGCAAGGTGCTGGAAGATCCGGCCGAAATGGCGCCGGAATACGTCTATCAGCGCACTGTCGACCCGGAAAAGGCCCCGAACGAGCCCGAGTTCATCGAAGTCGGCTTTGAAAAGGGCGACGCCGTGTCGATCAACGGCGAGCCGATGTCGCCCGCCACGATCCTGACCAGGCTGAACGAACTGGGCGGCAAGCACGGCATCGGCCGGCTGGATTTCGTGGAAAACCGGTTCGTCGGCATGAAGTCGCGCGGTATCTACGAAACCCCCGGCGGCACCGTCCTGCTGGAGGCGCACCGCGGGATCGAACAGATCACGCTGGACAGCGGCGCGGGTCACCTGAAGGATTCGCTGATGCCGCGTTATGCCGAGCTGATCTACAACGGCTTCTGGTTCTCGCCCGAGCGCGAGATGCTGCAGGCCCTGATCGACAAGAGCCAGGAACACGTCACCGGCACCGTCCGGCTGAAGCTGTACAAGGGGTCGGCCACCTGCGTTGGCCGCTGGTCGGATCATTCGCTGTATTCCGAGGCCCACGTGACCTTCGAAGAAGACGCCGGCGCCTATGATCAGAAGGATGCACAGGGTTTCATCCAGCTGAACGCGCTGCGCCTGAAACTGCTGGCCGCGCGCAAGCGTCGGGTCGGCTGACAAGATTTGCCGCGTCCCGATTGACAGGGGCGCGGCACTCGGATCCTGTAAGCGCGGCCCCTTCGGGTCCGGAGCCCAAGGTTCCACAATCACCGTTGTCCCGAGGGAGTGAATTCGGTGGACGCGCAGAAATTCCTGGACGCCCAGGACAAGGTCTGGCCGCAGGTCGTGCGGGAATTGAACCAGGGCGAGAAGACGTCGCACTGGATATGGTATGTCTTTCCACAGCTTGCCTCGCTTGGCCGTTCGGAACGGGCGCGGCGGTACGGCATTGCCGACCTGGCCGAGGCAAAGGCCTATCTGGATAACCCCATCCTGCGTGAACGGTTGGAAGAGGTCGCCGAACTGCTGCTGATGCACCGCGGCTGGTCGCCCGAGGATATCCTGGGCCCGGTCGACGCGCTGAAAGTGCGGTCGTCGATGACGCTGTTCTCGCGTGTTGACGGTGCGCCGGAGGTCTTTGAAAAGATCCTCGACGTCTTCTATGACGGCGAACGCTGTGCGGAAAGCGACGCGGCGTCCTGAGGCCAACCGCGTCGCTGGAATTTGCGAAACTTCCGGTCAGGCCCCGGCTGCCATCCTCTCGTAAAAGGGCATCGCCTGATCGCTGAGGTCGGCATAAGCGCCGCTCAGCTCGGGCAGATCGCCTTCTGCACCGTCGAACCCGGTCGACCGATGCACCGCCCCGTACCAATGCGCCGCCCAGACCCCGTCGTCCGGGTGGCCACCCGCCGGCCAGTGCAACATCGCCGGATCCCAGTTCAGGCCGATCGCCGTGCACAGCGCGGAAAGCGCCGCTTGCGGATCGGCGCGGATATCGGCGCTGTCGATCACCACGGGCGTCTGGCCCAAGGCCTTCACGTGGTCGAACAGTTCAGCCTGCTGACGAAAGCCGATATCGTCCAGCACCGGCGCTTCACGCTTCCTGGCATAGCTCGCGATCACCCGTGCCGGATGACGGATCAGGAAAACGTTGACGACCTCGGCCATCCAGTCGCGCGGAACCCCGTCGATCATGTGGTGGGTCATGTGCTTCTGATACCAATGGGCCTTGCCGCCGGGGATCGGGCCGGTCATCGCCTGCGCCACCAGCGCGGCATCGGTCGGCTGGCTTTCCATGATCTCGCGCCCCATCGGGTGATCGATCCCCGTTTTCGCCAGGTAGGCCGCGTAGAACGGTTCATCCACCACCGCGCAATCCGACCGCGCGCCAAAGGCATACATCATCGCCGTCGACAGGTTGCGCGGCCCCGACCACATCGCGATCCTCATTGCGCTTCCGCCTTCACCAGGTCCTTGTACAGCCCCCGGATCCGCGTCGTCACCGGGCCAAGCTGGCCTGTTCCAATCACCCGGCCGTCGATTTCCCCGACCGGAGTCTGCGCGCCGAAGGTCCCGGTCAGGAATGCTTCGTCCGCGGAATAGGTGTCCACAAGTGAGTAGTTCCTCTCATAAATGGGAATGTCGTTGGCGTGGCACAGGTCGATCACCTTCTGCCGCGTGATCCCGTTCATGCAATAATCCCCGGTCGACGTCCAAACCGCGCCCTTCTTCACGATGAAGAAGTTGCAGGCGTTGGTGGTGTTCACGAACCCATGCACGTCCAGCATAAGCCCTTCGTCCGCGCCGGCTTTTTCTGCCGCGATGCAAGCCAGGATGCAGTTCAGCTTGGAATGCGAATTCAGCTTGGGATCCTGTGTCATTGGCAATCCTCTCAGATGTGGGACAGTTGCCAATTTAATGGGACGCGGCAGCGAGGGTTTGGAATGTTCCATGAGGATCACAATCGTCGGCCCCCATTGCGACAGGCCCGGATGCTGGAACGGCCGCGCCTTGCGCCCGCGCGTCACCATCAGGCGGGCGTGGGCGTCGGTGGTCATGCCGTTGGCCGCCTGGGTTTCGCGCAGCGCCGCGATCACGCCGGCACGGTCCATGCCAATATCCAGGTCGATGGCCTTCGCGGCCTCGAACAGGCGATCCATGTGGTCGTCCAGGAACGCCCAATGCCCGTCATACAGCCGCAACCCTTCCCAAACGCCGTCACCCAGCATGAAGCCGCTGTCATAGACGCTGACCGTGGCCTGGGCCTTCGGCTTTAACTCGCCGTTGATCCAGATGAGGATATCTTCGTTGCGGGCATCCTCTTCCGCCTGGTGGGTGGTGACGTGATCGGCCATGGGTCTTCCTTTTCGCAGCTCTTGCCGGGACGCCCGACCTCGACAACCGTCCCGCATTCCGGCGCCGAACCTGCGCGCAGGGATCACCCGCGGTCAAGGCCCCGTGATCCCGCGTTTCAACGGCTTGAGCGTTCGTGGTCATCAAGGGCAGGCTGCGAGCCATCCAGCAGAGGAGACAGTGCCATGCGGATGATCGAAAACCTGAAGGTCGCCTTGCTGGTGGCAAGCATCCTTCTGGGCGCCCTGGCCGGACATTCGGCCTTTGGCCCGGGCCCTTCGGTGATGACCGAATGCGTGCCCTGCGCCGACAGATCCATCGCCGACGGCTAAGCCGTCACGCAGAACCGTCCAGGACGTCCTTCAGATCGGGAATGACATCGGCGGTGCCGTGCCGCGTCACCATGATCGCGGCGGCGCGCAGCGCCTGGGCAATCGCCTGCGGCATCGGCAGACCACGATCAAGCCCCGCCACAACGTAGCCCGTGAACGTGTCCCCGGCCCCGGTCGTATCCACCGGGGTCACCGGCACGGCGGGGAAATCCCGCGTGCCGTCCGGCCCGTGCCACCGGCAACCGCGCGCACCCATCGTCACGATGACATCGGTCACCGGCAGCGCTTCGGGCGACCAGCCGGTCGCGGCCTGCAATTGCGCGGCCTCGACCTGGTTCAGGAACAACAGGTCGGCCAGGGGCAGCATCGCCTTGGCCGCTTCGGCTTCGAACGGGGCGGCGGCATAGGCCACGCGCAGGCCCAGGTCCCTGGCCATCCGCGCGGCTTCGACCTGCCCGTTGGTTTCGTTCTGGGTCAGGAAAATGTCGCCCGGCGACGCCTCGGTCAGGGCGCGGCCCACGGCATCCATCGGCACGACCCGGTTGGCGCCGCCCAGGATGATGATCAGGTTCTCGGCCTCGGCATCGACGGCGATCATCGCGTGACCCGTCGGTTCGTCCACCTGCGCGATGAACCGCGTGTCGACGCCGTATTCCGTCAGCCGGTCCACCGTCCATTTGCCATCCGCACCCACGGCGGCGATCTGCACCACGTGCGATCCGGCGCGCGCGGCGGCGACGGCCATGTTGGCGCCCTTGCCGCCCAGCCCCCGGGTCAGCGACCGCGCGGCCAGGGTTTCCCCCGGCCCCGGCAGGTGCGGCACGTCATAGACCAGGTCGATGTTGATGGAGCCAAGCGTCCAGACCGTCATCAGCTTCCCGTTCCGATGTTGCAGGCCGAGATCACGGCCATGTTCAGGATATCGTTTGCCGTCGACACGGTCGAGGCGATCTGGATCGATTGGCCCACCCCCGACAGGATCGGCCCGATCACCGTGGCGCCGGCCATTTCCTGCATCAGCTTGACCGAGATCGACGCCGAATGCCGCGCGGGCACCACCAGGATGTTGGCCGGGCCGCTTAGCCGCTGGAACGGGTAATTGGCCTGGGCGCGGGTGTTCAGCGCGACATCGACGGTCATTTCGCCTTCGAATTCGAAATCCACGCCACGGTCTTCCAGCACCTTCGGCGCCCTGTGCATCTTTTCGGCGCGTTCCGACACCGGGTAGCCAAAGGTGGAAAAGCTGACGAAGGCCACGCGCGGTTCCAGCCCGATGTGGCGCGCGACATCGGCGGCGCGTTCGGCGATGGTCGCCAGGTCTTCGGATTCGGGCCATTCCTGCACCAGCGTATCGGCGATCAGCACGATCCGCCCGTTGTGCAGCAGCGCGGTGACGCCAACCGCGCGATGTTCGGCATCCGCGTCAAAGACGTGGTTGATCAGGTTCAGCACATGCGCCGACTTGCGCGTGGCCCCCGTGACCAGCGCATCGCCATGCCCATGCGCCAGCATCAGCGCCGCAAAGACATGCCGGTCACGCGCCGCCAGACGGTGCACATCCTGCCGGTCATGGCCTTTGCGCTGCAGGCGCGCATACAGGTAATCCTTGTAGGTTTCCAAATGCTTGGTGTTGGCGGCGTTGACGATTTCCAGCTCGCGCACGGCATCTCCAAGGCCCGCGGCCTCAAGCTTTTGTTTCACGTCGTCCTGCCGGCCGACGACCAGCGCCTTGCCAAAGCCCGACCGCTGGTACATCACCGCCGCCCGCAGCACGCGCGGGTCGTCGCCTTCGGCAAAGATCATCCGCGCCTGCGCCTGCCGTGCCCGCGCATGGAAGCCGCGCAGGATCGACGCAGTCGGGTCCATCCGCCCGCGCAGCCCGATTTCATAGGCGTCCATGTCGATGATCGGACGCCGCGCGACCCCGGTGTTCATCCCGGCCTTGGCGACGGCGGGCGGGATGCGGTGGATCAGGCGGGGATCGAAGGGCGTCGGGATGATGTAGTCGCGCCCGAAGGTCAGCGTCTTGCCATAGGCCAGCGCGACCTCGTCGGGGACGTCTTCGCGGGCCAAGGCCGCCAAAGCATGGGCGCAGGCGATCTTCATCTCGTCGTTGATGGCGCGGGCGTGGATGTCCAGCGCGCCACGGAACAGATAGGGGAAGCCCAGCACGTTGTTGACCTGGTTCGGGTAATCCGACCGACCGGTCGCGACGATCGCATCGACGCGGACCTCGTGGGCCTCTTCGGGGGTTATTTCCGGATCGGGGTTGGCCATGGCGAAGATGACGGGATTGTCGGCCATGGATTTCACCATGTCCTGCGTCACCGCGCCCTTGACCGACACGCCGATGAACACGTCGGCGCCGACCATCGCGTCCTCCAGGCTGCGGGCCTCGGTCATGACGGCGTGGGCCGATTTCCACTGGTTCATGCCTTCGGTGCGGCCCTGGTAGATCACGCCCTTGGTGTCGCACATGATGCAGTTCTGATGGCGCGCGCCCATGAATTTCAGCAGTTCCAGGCAGGCGATGCCCGCCGCGCCGGCGCCATTGAGGACGATCTTCACATCCTCGATCTTCTTGCCCGACAGATGCAGCGCGTTGATCAGCCCGGCGGCACAGATCACCGCCGTGCCGTGCTGGTCGTCGTGGAAGACGGGGATATCCAGCTGTTCCTTCAGCGTCTGTTCGATGATGAAACATTCGGGCGCCTTGATGTCTTCAAGGTTGATGCCCCCGAAGGTGGGCGACATCAGGCGCACGGCCTTGATGAAATCGTCCGGGTCCTCGGTGTCCAGCTCGATGTCGATGGAATTCACGTCGGCGAACCGCTTGAAGAGGATCGACTTGCCCTCCATCACCGGCTTGGCGCCCAAAGCCCCCAGGTTACCCAGCCCCAGGACGGCGGTGCCGTTGGAAATCACCGCCACAAGGTTGCCCTTGTTGGTGTAATCGTAGGCCAGCGCCGGATCGCGGGCGATTTCCTCGCAGGGTACGGCGACGCCCGGCGAATAGGCCAGCGACAGGTCGCGCTGGGTCATCATCGGAACCGATGGCGTGATGTCAAACTTGCCCGGCCGCGGTTCCAGGTGGAAGGCCAAGGCCTCTTCCCGGGTGTACTTGATCCTGGTCATTCCGTGCGTCTCCCCTCAAAGCGCCCGGCTTCATAACGTAGCGTCGGGGCGGCTACAACGATCCAACGGATTTCGCCCTTTCGGCGCCTCGCAGGCGTTTGTAAGGTCGCGACGTTTTCGCAGGACCAAGGGGACAGGACGTGGCCGCAGTGACGCCGATGATGGAACAGTATCTGGAGATCAAGTCGGCCCATCCCGATGCGTTGCTGTTCTATCGCATGGGCGATTTCTACGAGATGTTCTTTGACGATGCGGTGGCGGCGGCCGAGGCGCTGGACATCGCCCTGACCAAGCGCGGCAAGCACGAGGACGAAGACATCCCGATGTGCGGCGTTCCGGTGCACGCGGCCGAAGGATACCTGTTGACGCTGATCCGCAAGGGCTTTCGCGTGGCCGTGGGCGAACAGCTGGAAAGCCCGGCCGAGGCGAAGAAGCGCGGATCGAAATCCGTCGTCAAGCGCGATGTCGTGCGGCTGGTGACGCCCGGGACGCTGACCGAAGATGCGCTGCTGGAGGCGCGGCGGCACAATTTCCTGGCCGCCTATGCACAGGTGCGCGACGACGCGGCGCTGGCCTGGGCCGATATTTCCACCGGCGCGTTCCACGTGATGCCCCTGCCCCAGGCACGGCTTGGCCCGGAACTGGCGCGGCTGGCTCCGGCGGAATTGCTGGTGAGCGAGGCCAGTGAGTCCCATTTTAAAGACATTGTCTCAGATATGGTCGTTCCGATGACGCCCCTGTCGCGGGCCAGTTTCGATTCCACCGGCGGCGAAAACCGGTTGTGCGACCTGTTCGGCGTGTCGACGCTGGACGCCTTTGGCACCTTCACCCGGCCCGAGGTATCGGCCATGGGCGCGCTGATCGATTACCTGGACATCACGCAGAAAGGGAAGCTGCCCCTTTTGCAGCCGCCCTTGCGCGATCGGGCCGAACGCAACGTTCAGATCGACGCCGCCACGCGGCGGAACCTGGAACTGACCCATGCGCTGTCGGGCGGGCGGGCCGGATCGCTGTTGTCGGTGATCGACCGGACCCTGACGCCGGGCGGCGCGCGGTTGCTGGAACAACGTCTGTCAAGCCCGTCGCGGGACCTGGACGTGATCCACGACCGGCTTGCGGCGCTGGACCTGCTGATCACCGACCCGCTGCTGCGCGACGACCTGCGGGCCGTGCTGCGCAAGACGCCGGACCTGGACCGCGCCCTGTCGCGCCTGTCGCTGGACCGGGGGGGGCCACGCGACCTGACGTCGGTCCGGGCGGCACTGGTGCACGGCACGTGTCTGGCTGAGCGCGCCGCCGGAACCGGGTTTCTGGCCGAGGCGCTGGCGGCGCTGACAGGCTTTTCCGAGCTGAGCGAGCACCTGGAGGCCGCGTTGATCGCCGAACCGCCGTTGCTGGCGCGCGATGGCGGGTTCATCGCCGAAGGCTACAACGCCGAATTGGACGAGGCGCGGACCCTGCGCGACGAAGGCCGGGGCGTGATCGCCCGGATGCAGCAGGACTACATCGCGCAGACGGGGATCAATTCGCTGAAGATCAAGCACAACAACGTGCTGGGCTACTTCATCGAAACCACGGCGACCCATGCCGAAAGGATGCTGTCGGCGCCGCTGTCGGATACCTTCATCCATCGCCAGACCACCGCCAACCAGGTGCGGTTCACCACCGTGCCGCTGTCGGAGATGGAGACCAAGATCCTCAACGCCGGCGCCCGCGCGCTGGAGATCGAAAAACGGCTGTTCGAAGAGCTGCGCCGCGCCATCCTGGCCGAGGCGCCGCGCCTGCACCAGGCGGCCCGCGCATTGGCCGAGATCGACCTGGCCGCGGGCCTTGCCGACCTGGCGTCGGCCGAGAACTGGACGCGGCCGCAGGTCGACGGATCGCGCGCCTTCGAAATCGAGGCGGGACGCCATCCGGTGGTCGAGGCCAGCCTGCGCCGCGAGGGCGCGCCGTTCGTGGCCAACGATTGCGACCTGACGGCGGATCATGGCGCGGCGATCCATCTGCTGACCGGTCCGAACATGGCCGGCAAGTCGACCTATCTGCGCCAGAACGCGCTGATCGCGCTGCTGGCGCAGATGGGCAGCTATGTGCCCGCCGACAGGGCCCATATCGGCTGTGTCAGCCAGATCTTTTCCCGCGTCGGCGCGGCCGATGACCTGGCGCGGGGGCGGTCGACCTTCATGGTGGAAATGGTGGAAACCGCCGCCATCCTGAACCAGGCGGACGATACCGCGCTGGTGATCCTGGACGAGATCGGGCGCGGCACGGCGACCTATGACGGGTTGTCGATCGCCTGGGCGACGCTGGAACACCTGCACGCGACGAACCGCTGCCGCGCGCTGTTCGCCACCCATTACCACGAGCTGACCCAGCTGGCCGGCAAGCTGGAGGGCGTGGAAAACGCCACCGTCGCCGTGAAGGAATGGGAAGGCGAGGTGATTTTCCTGCACGAGGTCCGGCTGGGCGCCGCCGATCGGTCCTATGGCGTGCAGGTCGCTCAGCTGGCGGGCCTTCCGGCTTCGGTCGTGGCGCGTGCGCGGACCGTGCTTGAGGCTCTGGAAAAAGGCGACCGCGAAGGTGCGGCGAAACCCAAGGCGCTGATCGACGATCTGCCCCTGTTTGCCGCGGCGACGCCGGCGCCCGCACCGCCGGCCAGGCCCGCGCCAAGCCCGGTTCTGGACCTGCTGGACACGATCCACCCCGACGACCTTTCGCCCCGGGACGCGCTTGAACTGATTTATCGCCTCAAGGACGCACGCAAGGGTTGATTCGTTCGACAGGGCGCCGGGATTGGGCTTAGATAAGCCAGGGTTCAGCAAAGGAGGAGATCTTGTGCGGATTCTGATCCTGGAAGACGACACCGAATTCTCCGAGTTGCTGCAGATGGACCTTGAGGGAAGCGGCCATCAGGTCGACCTGTGCGAAACCGGAACAGAGGCGTTCGACAAGCTTGAAGACGCCCCCTACGACCTGCTGATCGCCGATATCTACATCTGGAGGGAAGGCAGCGTTCGCACCGATGGCGGGCTGCTGGTGACCGGGCGGATGAGCGCGCTGCGCCTGTCCGACAAGACCGATCCGCGCGCGGCGATGAAGATCATCGTGATGTCGGGCGCGGTCAGCCGGCCGGGGCAAAGCCATATCCTGGAAGTCGCCGCGACCATGGGTGCCGACGCGGTTCTGGCCAAGCCGTTTTCATCCGACGACCTGCACCGCACCATCAACAGGCTGATGCCCGATCAGGCGTCCTGACGCGGGCTGACGTCGCGCAGGGCGGCCGACAGGTCTTCGGGCATGCAGGGCTTTTGCATAACGCGGAAGGGCACCGTGTCGTCCGGATCGGTGGCCGGGCCGACGTAGCCGGACATCAGGACGATGCCGCTTTCGGGATGCTGTTCATGCACCTTGCGCGCCAGTTCGATGCCGTCGATCCCGCCGGGCATGACCACATCGCTGATCAGGATGTCAAAGCGCAGGCCCTGCGCGATCAGCGCCATCGCCGCCACCCCGCTGGACGCTTCGATCACCTGATAGCCCAGATCTTCCAGCATCTGGCTCATGACCTCCAGCAGGTCGGTTTCGTCCTCGACCAGAAGGATGGTTTCGCCCGCGCCGCGCAGGACCTTCTGGCGGGCCTGGGGCGCTTCGCGCAGGTCTCCTTCGGCGCCGCGCGGCAGGATCATGCGAACGGTGGTGCCACGGCCCAGGTCGGAATACATCTGCATTTCGCCACGCGATTGCTGGACGAACCCATAAACCATGGCCAGGCCCAGCCCGGTACCGCCACTTGACGCCTTGGTGGTAAAGAAGGGATCGGTGGCGCGGCGGCGGATCTCGACCGACATGCCGGGGCCGTTGTCCATCACCGTCAACTCGGCAAAGCGCAGGTCGCCCGGCTTGCCTTCGGTCTCGACATTCTGGCGCCCCAGAAGCGCCGCGTTGGTCGTCGTCACGCTGCGGGCGGAAATTCGGATCATGTCGCCGACACCGCTGAAGCGGATCGCATCCCGGCTGTTGATCACCAGGTTGAGCAGCGCGTTTTCCAGCTGCGCGGGATCGCAGTGAACCATCAGCCCGGGTTCTCCCGCGTCGAATTCCAGCGCGATGCTGGCGTCCACGGCGGGACGGGCCAGATGTTTGAATTCCTCAAAGACCTCGGCCACCCGGCGCGACCGGCTTTGCCCGGGCTGACGCTTGGCGAAGGTCAGCAACCGCGATGTCAGCTCGCGCCCACGCATGACGGTGGACAGCGCCCGGTTCAGCATTGCGTGGGCTTTTTCCTTGTCCGAAGATTTCTGCGCCAGCTCGACGGCATACAGGATCGTGGCCAGCAGGTTGTTGAAATCATGCGCCATGCCGCCCGTCAGCTGGCCCAGGGCGTCCAGGCGGCTGTTGCGTTCAATCTGCTGGCGGTTCTTTTCCTGGCTGGTGACGTCGTCCATCAGGAGGATGGCGGCCAGTTCGCCGGTCCCGGTTTCGACCGGGGCGCTGGCGATATAGACGTAAGTGTCGCTGTCCTGGCTTCGCCGGCTGTGCATCAGCATCGTGTCGCCCGTGATGCGCGGCCCGTTCAGCGCCCGGTCCACAAGGTCTGGCCCGGTCAGCTTGTCCTCCGGGTGTTCGGGCCAGGCGAATTCAAGATGGTCCGGCCAGGAAAGCGGTGCTTCGCCCAGGCGCAGCAGCGCCCGCGCGTTCGGGTTGGCCAGGATGATCCGTCCGCCCGCATCCAGGCCGATCAGCGACCCCGACAATGCGGAAAACACGGCCGTCAGCCGGCTTTCGCGTTCCAGCGACAGCCGGTATTCGCGCCGCATCAGCACCATGAAGCCGATCAGAACCAGGACAAGGGCCAGCGCCCCGGCCATGTTCTGCATCCGCAGGACCGATATCAGTTCGATTATGCGCGCGCTCATCGCGGTGCGCGTCAGGGCCAGGGTGTACTGAAGCTGCGTCGCCGCGGGGGCATCGTCATAGCGCACAAGCGCATCGATCTCGCGGACCGACAAGCCGCTGTCGTGCGCGGCCAGAACCTCGTCCACGGCGGCGCCGTAGGTTTCGGCGGCATGGCGGATGTCGGTCATGTCCAGCGTCAGCCCGGCGTCTTCGACCAGTGCCGTCAGCCTGTCGACCAGCGTGATGGCGATGTCGGCTTTGGCCTTCGCGTCGGTGCAATAATGGTCTTCGCCAGGGCGGATCACGCAATTCTTGAAGTCGTGGATCATCCCGTCGAAACCGATGGTCGCCAGAAGCTGCTGGGCGGCGATGTCGAATTCAAGCTCGGTCTCGCGCAGGGTCGATGCGGTATTGCCGACACGCCAGTAGGACCAGCCGAAGAACCCCACCACCGCGATCACGGCAACCGCCCCGATCGCCACGTCCTGCGTCAAGGTCAGTCGGCGCTTCATACCCTCTCCCAAGGCGAACAAGGCGCACCCGTCCAGCGGGTGCGCCTTGTTCAAGCATCGTTCAAAAAGTGTCCCGCGTCCATGGTGTTTGCAATGAATGCAAGGCCCGGGGACGCAAGGGAAGCGGTGTCAGCCGCCCGTGTTCGACGACACGCCCACCTGCGCAGGGCGCAGCAGCCGGTCGTGCAGCATGCAGCCTTCGGCCGAAACCTGGATGATCTCGCCCGCCTTGGTGCCGGGCACCGGGGCTTCGAACATGGCCTGGTGGACCTGCGGATCGAACTTGTCGCCGACCTGCGGCGAGATCAGCTTGAACCCATGCTTGCTGAACACGTTCAGCAGTTCGCGCATGGTCAGTTCGACCCCTTCGATCAGCGCCGACGCCACGGCGCGCTGTTCGTCGGTGGCCGATTCCACCGCGCGCTTCATGTTGTCATAGACCGGGAGCATGTCACGCGCGAGCTTGGAGCCGCCGTAATTCTCGGCCTCGCGCCGGTCCTTTTCAGACCGCTTCCGGGCGTTTTCGGCATCGGCCAGCGCGCGCATGAACCTGTCGCGCAGCTCGTCCCGTTCCGCCCTGAGCGCGTCCAGCTCGATCTCTACCGGATCCGCCTCGTCCGTATTGGCGGCATATTCCTCGGCCTCCGCGGCCTCGATGTCATCCAGGAAATCGTCGTTCTTCGGCTCTGCCATTCTTCACCTCTAGCTTCGGTCGGAAATCAGCCGTCCGACCAGCTGTGCCGTATAATCCACGATCGGCACGATCCGTCCGTAGTTCAGCCGCGTTGGGCCGATGACGCCCACCGCACCGATAATCTTTCGATCCGCGTTCATATAAGGAGAGACCACCAGAGAGGAACCCGAAAGCGAAAAAAGTTTGTTCTCGGAGCCGATAAAAATGCGCACTCCGTCGCCTTCTTCGGTCAGATCGAGGAACTCTGCAATATCGCGCTTGCGTTCCAGATCGTCGAACAGCGTGCGAATGCGCTCGATCTCGTCCCCGCCGCCTTCGCCCAGCAGGTTGGACCGGCCGCGCACGATCAGACGTTCCGCGCCCTCGCCCGAATTCGCCCAGACCGCCAGGCCGCTTTCGACCAGCTGATGGGCCAGCGTGTCGATCTGTTGCCGGCGGACCGAGATTTCGTCGCCGATGGCGCCGCGCAGTTCCGTCAGCGTGCGCCCGTCGATCAGCGCATTCAGGAAATTCGCCGCCTCGCGCATCGAACTGGGGGTCTGGCCCGGTGGCGGATGGAACAGGCGGTTTTCCACGTGCCCGTCCGAGAACACCAGCACCACAAGCGCCCGGTCCGGCGACAGCGACACGAATTCGATATGGCGCAGCCCGGCCTCGTGCTTGGGCGTCAGAACCAGCGATGCGCTTTGCGTGACCCCCGACAGCGCCGCGCCCACCTTGTCCAGCAATTGCGTGACGTCGGTGGAATTGCCCGACACCGTCGCTTCGATCTTCTCGCGGTCGGTCACGGTGACGTCGTCGACCTCAAGCAGGGTATCGACGAACATCCGCAGGCCCTTTTGCGTCGGCACGCGGCCGGCGCTGATATGCGGGCTGTCCAGAAGGCCCAGGTATTCCAGGTCCTGCATGGTGTTGCGGATCGTCGCGGCCGACACTTTTTCCGACAGCGTGCGGGTCAACGTGCGGCTGCCGACCGGGTCGCCGGTTTCAAGATAGCTTTCCACGACGCGACGAAAAACCTCGCGCGAGCGGTCGTTCAAGCTTTCCAACAATTCGCTGGTAATGGTCATCTGTGAAACCTTGCCTTGGGACCCCATTAAATTCCACGGGCTTCAAAGGTCAATCAGGGTTGCGCCGGGACCTTGCCGGGGTCTATCCCGTGCGCGTCAACAAAGGATTGCCCATGCGCCCCTCTGGTCGAGATTTAAGCGAAATGCGCCCGGTTTCAATCGAGACAGGGTTCACGAAACATGCCGAAGGTTCGGTCCTGATCAAGGTCGGCGACACCCACGTGCTGTGTACCGCCACGATCGAGGACCGCGTGCCTCCTTTCATCAAGGGCTCTGGCCTGGGCTGGGTGACGGCCGAATACGGCATGTTGCCGCGCGCCACCAACACCAGGATGCGCCGGGAAGCCACCCAAGGCAAGCAGGGCGGCCGCACGGTCGAGATCCAGCGCCTGATCGGGCGCAGCCTGCGCGCCGGTGTCGACCGGGTTGCCCTGGGCGAACGCCAGATTTCCATCGACTGCGACGTGCTGCAGGCCGACGGCGGCACCCGCTGCGCGTCGATCACCGGCGGCTGGGTGGCGCTGCGGCTGGCGGTCAACAAGCTGATGAAGACCGGTGACGTGCGCACTGATCCGCTGATTTCCCCTGTCGCCGCCGTAAGTTGCGGGATCTACGCCGGTCAGCCGGTGCTGGACCTGGATTACCCGGAAGACAGCGAAGCCGGGGTCGACGGCAATTTCGTCATGCTGGGCGATGGCCGCATGATCGAAGTGCAGATGTCGGCCGAAGGCGCCACCTATTCGCGCGACCAGATGAACACTCTGCTGGACCTGGCCGACAAGGGCGTCAAGGAGCTGGCGGCCGCCCAGCTGGCCGCCGTCGCATGACGCGCCGGTTCGAAGGCGACAAGCTGCTGATCGCCACCCACAACAAGGGCAAGCTGGAAGAGATGGCCGCCCTGCTGGAACCCTACGGGGTTTCGGTCGTGGGGGCCGCCGACCTGGACCTGCCCGAGCCGGAAGAAACCGAAGACAATTTTGTCGGAAACGCCCGGATCAAGGCCCATTCCGCGGCCAAGGCCACCGGTCTGCCGGCGCTTTCGGACGATTCCGGCATTGCCATCGACGCCCTGGGCGGTGCCCCGGGCGTTTACACTGCCGACTGGGCTGAAACGCCTGACGGTCGCGATTTCGTGATGGCGATGGAACGCACCCACCGCGAGCTTGAGGCGGCGAACGCCCCCTTCCCGCGCACCGCGCAATTCTGCTGCACGCTGGTGTTGGCCTGGCCCGATGGTCATGACGAAGTCTATGAAGGCGTGATGCCCGGACAGGTCGTGTGGCCCATGCGCGGCGATCAGGGTCATGGGTATGACCCGATTTTCGTGCCCGATGGGTATGACATCACCTTCGGCCAGATGGACCGCTGGGAAAAGAACAAGATCTCGCACCGGGCGAAAGCCACGGCGCAGTTCATCGCGGCCAATTTTGGCTGAAGACTGGCAGTCCGGCGGCTTTGGGCTGTATGTCCACTGGCCGTTCTGCGCCGCCAAATGCCCCTATTGCGACTTCAACTCGCATGTCTCGCGCCAGATCGACGAAAAGGTCTGGCGCGACGCCTATCTATCAGAAATCAAACGCGTATCGGCGGAATCTTCGGACAAGGTCCTGAACACGATCTTCTTCGGGGGCGGGACACCGTCGCTGATGTCGCCCGATCTGGTCGCCGAGATCATCGAAGCCGCGCGACGCGGTTGGCGCTGGTCGAACGACGTTGAAATCACGCTGGAAGCCAATCCCGGTTCGGTCGAGGCCGGCCGCTTTGCCGGCTACCGGATGGCCGGGGTGAACCGGGTCAGCATGGGGGTCCAGGCCCTGAACGACCGCGACTTGCGGCGGCTGGGCCGGATCCATTCCGTGGCCGAGGCGAAGGCCGCGTTCGACATTGCGCGGGCCGAATTCGACCGGGTGAGTTTCGACCTGATCTATGCCCGGCAGGACCAGTCGCTGGATGATTGGCGGTCGGAATTGTCCGAAGCGCTGGACATGGCGATCGATCACCTGTCGCTGTACCAGCTGACGATCGAAGACGGCACCGCCTTTGCCGACCGGTTTCGCGCCGGTGGATTGCGCGGCCTGCCCGCCGACGACCTGGCCGCCGACATGTACGATGTCACGCAGGAGGTCTGCGCGGCGCATGGCATGCCGGCTTACGAAGTGTCGAATCATGCGCGATCCGGCGCGGAATCCCGGCACAATCTGATCTATTGGCACTACGGCGATTACGCCGGGATCGGCCCCGGTGCGCATGGGCGGCTGACGCTTGGCGGTCAGCGTTTTGCCACCGAAGCGCCGCGTGCGCCCGGCGCCTGGCTGAATGCGGTCACGTCCGGCGCAGGCGAATTGCCACGGGATGCGCTAAGCCCACAGGATCAGGCCATAGAATACCTTATGATGTGTCTTAGGTTGACCAAAGGCCTAGATATGACCCGTTTTTCGCGGATTTCGGGGGCGGAATTACCCGAAACCCGTCTGAATTCACTGTCAGAGATGGGGCTGATCACCCGCCAGGGCCCAATTCTGAAGACCACACCACAAGGACGGTTGGTTCTGAATTCGGTCCTGGCCGAATTGTTGCGCGATCTGGCGTGACCTTTGGGCGGCTTTGCGGCCGCTCAGTACTGGCTGAGCAACCCGCAAAGTGTATCAAGATCTTCGAGCGTATTGTAGCGAATCGTCATCTGACCCGATTCGGTCCCTGCCTCATGGCTCAGCGTCACCCGCATCTTCAAGGCGGCGGACAGATCGCCTTCGAGAGCGCGGGTATCGGCATCCTTTTCCTCGACCACGCGCGGCTTTGGCGCCTTTGGCGTGATCGGAGCCGCCTGCCCTTTCTTGACCAGCGCTTCGGTCGCGCGAACGGAAAGGCCTTCCTTGACGACCTTGCGCGCCAGTTCCGACGCGTTATCCGTCGTGATAAGCGCCCGCGCATGACCGGCTGAAATCTGACCTTCGCGCAGCAGTTCCTGAACATCATCAGGAAGGACAAGCAGACGCATCAGATTGGCAATGTGACTGCGGCTTTTACCCAGCGCCTCGGCCAATTTTTCCTGTGTATGGCCGAAACTGTCCATCAATTGGCGATATCCGGCCGCTTCTTCCACCGGATTTAGGTCAGCGCGTTGAATATTCTCGATGATCGCGACTTCGAGGACTTCGACATCGTCCATTTCGCGCACGAGAACCGGAATTTCGTGCAGTTGCGCGGCCTGAGCCGCCCGCCATCGGCGTTCCCCGGCGACGATTTCGAACGTTTCGCCTTCGCGCGGGCGCACGATCAGCGGTTGGATGATACCCTTTTCGCGAACTGAATTGGTCAGTTCTTCCAGATCCTGGGGCGCGAATCGCCGCCGCGGCTGATTCGGGTTCGCCACCAGCTTTTCGATCGGCACCATAAGGTCCGGCCGCCGGGGCGCGTTGGCGCCATCGCGCGGTTCCTCGGGCACGACATCCGACATCAATGCCGACAGGCCCCGTCCAAGCCCGCGTGGTTTCTTCGATCCTGCCATTCCGACCTCCCGGTAGCTCAGGCGGCCACCTTGTTGTGTTTTTCCATGAGTTCCGCAGCCAGCGCACGATAAGCCAGCGCCCCCTGCGAATTGGTATCGTATTCCGTGACCGGCATAGCGAAAGACGGCGCTTCGCTAAGCCGTACATTTCGCGGAATCAGAGTGCGGAAGACCAGGTCCCCCAGGTTGTCGCGCGCATCCTGTTCGACCTGCTGCGACAGGTTGTTGCGCCGGTCATACATCGTCAGGACGATCCCTTCGATCCGAAGGTCGGGATTGGCGCTTTGGCGAACCTCGCGAATCGTCAGCATCAGCTGCGACAGGCCTTCGAGCGCATAGAATTCGCTTTGCAGGGGCACCAGGACGGAATGCGCAGCGACCATGGCGTTCACCGTCAGAAGGTTCAGCGACGGCGGGCAATCGATCAGGATGTAGTTCCAGCCATACTGGTCCATCGCCGTCTGTCGCAGCGCATCATGCAGCAGGAACGACCGTTTTTCGTTCGACATCAATTCGATATCCGCCGAGCTGAGATCAACCGTGGCCGGAACCAGGCCCAGGTTTTCTATACCCGTCGCCTGGATGACATCCGTGAGCGGCGCGTCGTCGAGCAGAAGATCATATGTCGTCAGGTCCCGTTCATCGACACCAAGCCCGGTCGAAGCATTGCCCTGCGGATCAAGATCCACCAACAGGACGCGCTGGCCGGATTCCACCAGGGCGGCAGCCAGATTGATGGCTGTCGTGGTCTTCCCTACGCCGCCTTTCTGGTTGGCGACGGCAACGATCCGCGGACCTTGCGGACGCGAAAGATCAGTCACGGGACACTCCTTTGATGATCAGAAGAACCGCCTCGGGCTCTGTCTTACTTCTAGCCGTCTCAAGTTCGAAATTCCACGCGGTACGTGCGTCATCCACCTCTTTTCCCCAGCTTTTTCCCTTGGGAAAGATCATGGTGCAATCCGCAGAGGCGTGTCGTTCGCCGTAACCCAAAAGCGTCGTCAGATCGGACAATGCGCGCGCGGAAATCACGTCGGCACCCTGCGGAGCGACCGATTCGATGCGTTCTGCGAGGATCGTGGCGTTCAGATTACAGAGTCTGACCGCATTGCGCAGAAAAGCGGACTTTCTCTGGTCGCTTTCAATCAAAGTGAACCTGGTATCGGGAGATATTTCTGCGGTGAGTATGGCGGCAACGATCCCGGGAAACCCGCCGCCGGTCCCGATGTCGACCCAATGCTGCGCTTTCGGCGCGACATCAAAAACCTGCATGGAATCAACAATGTGCCGAGTCCAAAGGTCCGGCAGCGACGCGCGGGAGATCAGGTTGATCTTTGGGTTCCACTTGATGAGAAGCTCGGCGAAGTCTTGCAGCCGCTCATATGTTTCACGTGAAACATTCAGCACCTCTGCACCGGGACCAGCGACAACGGTCACGCCCGTTTTGCCCGCACATCTTTGCGCAACCGCGCGAGGATCAATGCAAGGGCAGCCGGTGTCATCCCATCGACCTTCCCCGCCTGACCGATGTTCCCGGGACGGGCACGCAGCAGCTTACCTTTCAATTCGTTGGAAAGGCCATCAAGCGCGTCAAAATCGAAATCTGTCGGAATGATATGCTGTTCATCCCGCTTCATCGCCGCCACATCTTTTTCCTGACGCGCAATGTAATTGGCATAAAGCGCATCGCGTTCGGTCTGGGCCTGAATTTCCAGGTCGACCCGATCCAAGCCCGATACCAGCGCCTGAATTTCAGTGAACCCGACATTCGGGAAGGCCAGAACCTCCATCCCTGAACGACGCGTTCCGTCCTGGTTCACCGAAATGCCAGCCGCCGCGACCTGTTTGGGCGTATAGGTTTCCTTGGTCAATCGATCGCGAACCGCGTCCAACTGTTCCCGTTTTTCCAGGAATGCGATCCGACGCGCCTCGCTCACGCATCCCAGTTCAATCGCCTTGGGCGTCAGGCGCTGATCCGCATTATCCGCCCGTAGCGACAAACGAAATTCCGCACGCGAGGTGAACATACGGTACGGCTCGCTGACGCCCCGGGTGGTCAGATCGTCGATCATTACCCCGATGTAGCTATCCGTCCTGCTGAAGTGCACCGGATCGGCATCCACAACATATCGAGCTGCGTTCATACCAGCCACCAGACCTTGTGCCGCCGCCTCTTCATATCCCGTCGTGCCGTTGATCTGGCCCGCAAGGTACAACCCCGGAACGTCACGCACTGCAAGTTCAGCTGTCAGCGCACGCGGGTCCACGTAATCGTATTCAATCGCATAACCCGGCTGCAATATTACAGCCTTTTCAAGCCCCTTGATCGAATGAACATAGGCTTCCTGCACATCCTCCGGCAGCGATGTTGAAATGCCGTTTGGATAGATCGTCGGATCATCCACCCCTTCCGGCTCAAGGAAAATCTGATGCGACGTCTTGTCGGCGAACCGCACCACCTTGTCCTCTATCGACGGGCAATATCGCGGTCCTACACCTTCGATATGTCCACCATACATGGCCGATCGAGACAAGTTTTCTGCAATGATCTCATGCGTATGCGCGTTGGTATGCGTTATCCCGCAGGAAATCTGCCGCGCCTGTACGCCTTTCGACAAGAAGGAAAACAGGACTGGGTCGTCATCGCCTGGTTGGCTCTCAAGCCCTTGCCAGTCAATCGTGCGTCCATCCAGCCGTGGCGGTGTTCCGGTTTTCAGGCGCCCCAAGGGCAAGCCAAAGGAATCGATACGCTCCGCCAATCGGACCGACGGCTTATCCCCGATCCGTCCGCCAGGGCGTTTCACATCACCGATGTGGATGACACCGCGCAGGAATGTTCCTGTCGTCAGAACCACAGCGCCGGCCCGAATCTCGGACCCATCTTCCAGACGAATTCCCGTCACACGGTCTCTGTCCATCAGGAAATCGACAGCTTCGCCCTCGATGATCTCCAGCCCAGGGCGTGCTTCGGTCTCTGCCAACATGGCCCGCCGATACAATTTCCGATCTGCCTGAGCCCTTGGCCCCTGCACCGCGGGCCCCTTTCGACGGTTCAATAGCCGAAACTGGATCCCTGCCCGATCCGCGACGCGCCCCATCACGCCATCCATGGCATCGATCTCGCGCACAAGGTGGCCTTTTCCAAGTCCACCGATCGCAGGATTACAGGACATCACCCCGATGCCGTCCCGTCGCAATGTCACCAGCCCGGTCTGTGCACCCATGCGCGCCGCCGCGTGTGCGGCTTCGCTACCGGCATGACCGCCGCCAATCACGATGACATCCAGATGTTTCACGTGAAACACTCCCAATCCGGTCCGGGTCATTTCCCCAGGCAGAACCGTGCAAAAATCTCGTCCAACAAGGATTCGACATCGACGCGGCCGACAAGCGACTCAAGCGCACGAATCGCACCCCGCAACTCTTCGGCTGCGATATCATACAGGTCGGGTCCTTGCTCAAGAACCGATTGCGCGGCCGACAGGCCAGAAGCCGCCCGTTCCATGGCCAGACGATGCCTGGCGTGGGTCGCGGTTCCGGCCAGACGCGCGCGATTGGACAGAACGCCGGCAATCCGCGCGACCAAGGCGTCAACACCTTGCCCCGTGACACCTGACACCGCGCCGTCCGCATCCGCCAACAGATCCGCCTTTGGCCGCAGCACGATGTCCTCTGCCTCCAGCATGACGCCATCCGGCAACGGCCCGTCCGTCAGAACCACCCTCAGATCCGCCGAAGCCGCCCGCTCCCGCGCCAGATCCACGCCGATGCCTTCGACCTCGTCCTGGGTGTCCCGCATTCCCGCCGTATCCAGCAATGTCACGGGCAGGCCGGCCAGATCCATCCGGACTTCGATCACATCCCGGGTTGTCCCGGCATGTTCCGAAGTAATCGCCGCCCGCCGCCCCGCCAAGGTGTTCAGCAAAGTCGATTTGCCGACATTCGGGGCCCCGACAATCGCCACTTCGAACCCCGATCGGATCCGTTCAGCCATGGCAACGCCGGAACATTCGCGCTCCAGTTCCACCCGAACGCCCTCCAGCAAGGCCGCCACTTCGGGCGAGACATCAACCGGAACCTCTTCGTCAGCAAAATCGATGACCGCTTCCAGCAAGGCCGCCGACCGGATCAGGTCTGTCCGCCACCGCTCGGCCAGGGCACCCAGGCCACCGGAAAACACCCGTTCGGCCTGACGCCGCTGTGCTTCGGTTTCCGCATCGATCAGATCGGCCAGGCCTTCGACCTGGGCCACATCGAGCTTTCCGTTCTCCAGTGCGCGCCGGGTGAATTCGCCCGGCTCCGCCATCCTGGCCCCGCGGCCAAGGGCCGACAGGACGGCGGCAACCACCGCCCGGCTTCCGTGCAGATGAAGTTCGACAACATCTTCGCCCGTGAAACTGGCCGGCGCAGTGAAGCTCAGCACCAAGGCCCGGTCCAGCTCTGCCTCGCCGTCCCGCACGATGCGCAAGGATCGCCCGGCGCGTGGCAATCCGCCGCCCACCAGGATCTCGCAGACGGAAAACGCCTCGGGTCCCGAGACCCGCAGAACCGAGACCCCCGCCTTCCCAGGCGCCGTCGCCTCGGCAAAGATCGTGTCCATTGGGTCGCCCCGGTCAGGTGTTCATCGAATCGAAGAATTCGCCGTTGGTCTTGGTCTGCTTCAGCTTCGAAATAAGGAATTCGATCGCATCCGTCGTGCCCATCGGGTTCAGGATCCGGCGCAGCACGAAGGTTTTCTGCAGATCGCCCTTGTCGACCAGCAATTCCTCTTTCCGCGTGCCGGACTTGAGGATGTCGATCGCCGGGAAGACCCGCTTGTCCGAAATCTTGCGATCCAGAACCAGTTCCGAGTTACCGGTGCCCTTGAATTCTTCGAAGATGACTTCGTCCATCCGCGACCCGGTGTCGATCAGGGCGGTCGCGATGATCGTCAAAGATCCGCCCTCTTCGATGTTCCGCGCGGCGCCAAAGAACCGCTTGGGCCGCTGCAGCGCGTTCGCATCCACACCACCGGTCAGAACCTTGCCCGACGACGGCACAACTGTGTTGAACGCCCTACCAAGTCTTGTGATCGAATCCAGCAAGATCACAACATCTCGCTTATGTTCGACCAGACGCTTGGCCTTTTCGATCACCATTTCCGAAACGGCCACGTGCCGCGTCGCCGGTTCATCGAAGGTCGACGAAATCACTTCGCCCTTCACGGACCGCTGCATGTCGGTCACTTCCTCGGGGCGTTCGTCGATCAGCAGGACGATCAGATAGCATTCCGGGTGATTAAGCTCGATCGAATGCGCGATATTCTGCAACAGCACCGTCTTGCCGGTCCGGGGCGGCGCCACGATCAACGACCGCTGGCCTTTCCCGATCGGCGCCACCAGGTCGATGATCCGGGCGGACCGGTCCCTGCTCGTGGGGTCATCCAGCTCCAGCTTCAGGCGTTCGTCTGGATACAGCGGCGTGAGGTTGTCAAAGGCGATCTTGTGACGCGCCTTGTCGGGATCCTCGAAGTTGATCTTGGTGACGTTGGTCAGCGCAAAGTAACGTTCGGTGTCGTCGGGCGCCTTGATGCCGCCCTCGATCGTGTCGCCGGTGCGCAGGCTGTGCAGCCGGATCATGTCGGGCGACACGTAGATGTCATCCGGACCCGGCAGATAGTTCGCTTCGGGCGACCGCAGAAAGCCGAACCCGTCCTGAAGAACTTCCAGAACCCCGTCGCCAG
The DNA here is from genome assembly GCA_003217735.2 of Marinibacterium anthonyi. Lineage (GTDB taxonomy): Bacteria > Pseudomonadota > Alphaproteobacteria > Rhodobacterales > Rhodobacteraceae > Marinibacterium > Marinibacterium anthonyi. Next base: position 5,338,204 of record CP031585.1, read on the forward strand.
AGATCTCCCAGCCCTCGTCCGCGCGTTCGCGGAGGATCTGGAACATCATCTCGCCCTTCCGCATCGTCGAGGCGTTCTCGATCTCGAGCTCCTCGGCCATCGAGAGGAGATCCTTAGGGCTTTTCGCCTTGAGATCGGCAAGATTGAGGGCTTCGATTATCATGAGGAATGTCCTGCAGGTCGGCCATCGGGGCCGGTCTGTTACGGGTATGGTCGGGAATCACGCTGTCCCGGACGGGGGCGTTTGGCGGCTAGATAAGAGCCAGCGCCGCACATGTCAAATTTTTCGGCACTCTCAGAACTTGATGACGACCGAAAAGACGATGATCAGCAACAGCACCGTCGGCAGTTCGTTCATCATCCGGTACTGCCGGCCAGTCAGCGTATTCGTCCCGGCGACGAATTCCTTGCGCCTTTTCGACAGCCAGTGATGGAACCAGGTCATCGCGATCACCGCGGCACCCTTGGTCCAGGGCCAGACCATCGTCCAGTCCACGATGCCCGGCGTAAAGACCAGCATCAGCCCGAAGACCCAGGTCGCGATGCTGGCCGGGTTCATGATCAGCTTCAGAAGCTTGAATTCCATCATCTCGAAGACGGGCGAAAGACCATCGACCTTCTCGGCCTGTTCGACGTGATGCACGAAAAGCCGCGGCAGATAGAACAGCCCGGCCATCCAGGTAACCACCGACACGATGTGAAGCGCCTTGGTCCAGGGATAGAGCGTGGCAAGTAGATCCGTCATCTTATCCTCATCGAGGCTGCCCGCCCCTCCCTACATAAAATTAATAAAGAAGAAAGGATGATGTGATTGTAGGGAGGTCGTTAACTGGGGATTACTGCGTTCTCCCGGATTTTGTCCCGGCTGGGGAAATCGCCAAGCGTTTTCAGCGACATGCAGTGAACTCACGGAAATTCATACGTGTTAACAATGGGTTAATTCCGGCCTTCAGCGGGTAAATCTGTGGACGAATCGCGCATGCTTGCCCAGCGGTCCGGTTATCCACGGCGCAGACTTATCCTTGTCCCCGCAGGAAAATCCGCGAACATGTTCACGAAACTTTCATGAAATCCCCAGACTTGCGGAAACCGTCAAACTTTATACAAATCGCCCGCAGGCGGTTCGACCATCTCTCCACCGAGTTATCCACAAGCGCCCCCCGTCTTCGGACCGCGACGGGGCGTGGCGGCACAGGGGACCTTGCACCATGACCCGCCCGCTGATCCTTGCTTCTGGTTCTGCCATCCGCGCGACATTGCTGACCAACGCCGCGATCCCGTTCACGGTCCAGGTGCCCCGCATCGACGAGGACGCGGTCAAGGCGTCGATGATCGCCGAAGACGCGCCGGCGCGTGACATCGCCGACACCCTGGCCGAGATGAAGGCGCGCAAGGTCGCCGAAAAGGCCCCCGGCGCGCGGGTGCTGGCCTGTGACCAGGTTCTTAGCCACAAGGGCCGCCTGTTGTCCAAGCCGGGAACGCCCGAAGACGCCGTTCTTCAGATCACCGCGTTGTCCGGCGACCGCCACACGTTGTTTTCGGCGGCCGTGCTATACGAAGACGCGCGGCCCGTCTGGCGCCACGTGGGCCGGGTGCAATTGACCATGGCCAACCTGTCGGAACCTTACATACATGGCTATGTCCGCCGGAACTGGGACAGCATCCGCCACGCCGTGGGTGCCTACAAGCTGGAAGAAGAAGGCGTGCGGCTGTTCACCCGCATTGACGGAGACTATTTTAACGTCTTGGGTATGCCCCTGTTGGAATTGCTGGGGTTCCTGGCGGACCGGGGGGATATCGAAAGATGACTGAACAGCGCATCCCGCTGGCGGGTGTGATGGGCTCGCCCATCGCCCATTCGAAATCGCCGCGCCTTTTCGCGCACTGGATGCGGACCTATGGCGTGCCGGGCCATTACATCCCGATGGATGTGGCCCATGGGGATGTGGCGCAGGTGCTGAAAACGCTGCCAAAGATGGGCTTTGTCGGTCTGAACGTGACGATCCCGCACAAGGAAACCGTGCTGGGCCTGGCCGATCTGGTGACCGACCGCGCCACGCTGATCGGTGCCGCCAATACCCTGATCTTTCGCCCGGATGGCACGATTCATGCGGATAATACAGATGGTTACGGGTTCCTGGAAAACCTGCGCACCGGCGCCCCCGACTGGGATCCAAAGGCCGGCCCGGCCGTGGTCTTCGGTGCCGGCGGCGCTTCGCGCGCCGTGGTATCGGCCCTGGCCGACGCCGGGGTGGACCAGATCCTGCTGACCAACCGCACCCGGGTCCGTGCCGAAAAGCTCAAGGAAGACTTTGGCCAGCGCGTTCAGGTCGTCGATTGGGTCCAGGCCGGCAATGTCGTCGATGGCGCCGGGCTGGTGGCGAACACCACGTCGCTGGGCATGGTCGGCAAGCCGGATCTGCGCGTGCCGCTGGACGGGTTGCGCCCCGGAACGGTGGTGACCGACCTGGTCTACGCCCCGCTGAAAACCCGCCTTCTGCAAACCGCCGAGGCGGCGGGATGCACCGTGGTCGATGGGCTTGGCATGCTGCTGCACCAGGCGGTGCCGGGCTTCGAACGCTGGTTCGGCCCCCGCCCGGCGGTCGACGACGCGACGCGCGCGGCCGTCCTGGCATGACCTTCCGCCTCGGCCTCACCGGCTCCATCGGGATGGGCAAAAGCACCACGGCGCAGCTTTTCGCCGACGCGGGCTGCGCCGTCTGGGATGCCGACGCTGCCGTCCACCGCCTGTACGCCCCGGGCGGCGCGGCCGTCGCCCCGATGGCCCGGGCCTTCCCCGACGCCATCGTCGATGGCGCCGTCGACCGCGGCCGGCTCAAGGCGATCATCGGCGCCGACGCTTCGGCGCTGAAACGGATCGAAGCCATCGTCCACCCGCTGGTCGCCGAAGACCGTCGCGCCTTCCTTGACGCGACAACGGCGGATATCGCCGTCCTCGACATCCCGCTTCTGTTCGAAGGTGGCGGCGAGACATCGATGGATGCCACAGCCGTCGTTTCCGTCGATGCGCAAACCCAGCGCCAGCGTGTGCTGGACCGTGGCACGATGACCGAAGCCCAGTTCGATCATATCCTGTCCCGGCAGATGCCCGACGCCGAAAAACGCGCACGGGCCGATTACGTGATCGTCACCGACACGCTGGACCATGCCCGCCAACAAATACTAGATATAGTGGAAACCATCCGGGAATCCCTAAATGCGTGAGATCGTCCTCGACACCGAAACCACCGGCTTCGACCCGGAAACCGGCGACCGCATCGTCGAAATCGGCGGCGTCGAGCTGTTTAACCACGTCGCCACCGGCAAGACCTACCACCAGTACATCAACCCCGAACGGTCGATGCCCCAGGAAGCGTTCGAGGTGCACGGCCTGGGCGACGATTTCCTGCGCGACAAGCCGAAGTTCGCCGAGATCGGGCGCGATTTCCTCGCCTTCGTGGGCGACGCGAAGCTGGTGATCCACAACGCCAGCTTCGACATGAAGTTCCTCAACGCCGAACTCCGCTGGATGGGCCTGCCGCAACTGCCGATGGACCAATCGCTCGACACGCTGGCCATCGCCCGCAAACGCTTTCCCGGCTCGCCCGCCACGCTTGACGCGCTGTGCCGGCGATTCAACATCGACAATTCGTCGCGCACCCTGCACGGCGCCCTTCTCGACAGCGAAATCCTGGCCGAGGTCTACCTCGAGCTCATCGGCGGCCGCCAGCCCGACCTGGTTCTCACCCGCCGCAGCGACGACAACGACGCCTCGGGCGAAGCCTGGCGGGCCCGCCCGCGGCCAAACGCCCTGCCCCCGCGCATCACCGCCGAAGAACGCGCCGCGCACGAGGCCTTCGTCGACAAGCTCGGCGACACCCCCCTTTGGCGCAAGGCCTGACGCCACGCAGGCCCTGCTGCTTCTTTCTCTTTCCAAATACCCCGGCGCAGCGCACCCACGGGCGTGACGCCAAAGAAAAGGGCGCCCCGAAGGACGCCCCCGATAACGCGACAGGCCGCAGGATTTACTGCGTCGGCGCTTCGGCCGCCTGGGCCTGCGCCACCGCCTGGCGGCGCATGATTTCCTGGCGGTACAGCGCGACAAAGTCGATGTTGTCCAGGTTCAGCGGCGGATAGCCACCGTCGCGGGTCACGTCCGACACGATCCGGCGCAGGAACGGGAACAGGATCCGCGGGCATTCGATCATCAGGAAGGGATGCATCTGCTCGTCCGGGATCCCGTCGATGTGGAAGATCCCGGCATAGTCGATTTCCATCAGGAACAGGCTGTCGCCGCTGTCCTTGGCCTTCGACGTGATGGTCAGCTTGATCGCGACCTCGTACTGATGCTCGGCGCTACGCTTCTTGGCGTCCAGGTTGACCTGGACGTTGATGTCGGGCTGGCCATCGCTGCGACCGCCCTTCTGGGCCATCACGTTCTCGAACGACATGTCGCGAATGAATTGCCCAAGCACGCGCATCTGCACCTGCGGCTGTTGCGGCGCGGCGCCTTGCGGATCTGGATTGTCGGTCATGCGACACCTCCCTTTCGTGGATTTGCCGCTGTTTATCAGGTGGGGATCAGCTTCTCAATGCTGGTCCGGGTCCTTCTCGACCCAACCCGACGTCCCCTTGGGCGATCCCGGATCGCGCGGGCGGACCTCGGTGAATTCGCCGTCGATGATATCGCCGGGCCCGCCCCGGGCACCCGGACCGCCCGGGCGCGGACCAAAGCCCGCCTGCGACGAAAAGCCCTGCACCGTCACCCGCGACGCCAACTGCCGAAAGATCGCCCGGCGCACCGGCGGCATCAGCAACGCGAACCCGCAGGCATCGGTGAAAAACCCCGGCGTCAGCAACAGCACCCCCGCCAGAAGGATCATCGCGCCCTCGGCCAGCGGCTCGGAGGGATCGCGCAGATCGTTGAATGCCGTGGTCAGCTTTTGCAGCGCCAGACGCCCCTGGGATTTCACCAGCCAGGTGCCCAGCATCGCGGTGCCCACGACGATAGCCAGCGTCGGCCACAGGCCGATCAGGCCCCCGACCTGCACGAACAGGGTGATTTCTATCAGCGGGACAAGCAGAAAGATCAGGAACAGCGGCAATCGGGTCTCCTCGGACTCCAGGTTAGGTTGGGCCGCAACGGTGGACTTGAACCGGCCCGTCACCTACATAAGCTTGCAAGCGGGGGGCTCAACCCTGCGTTGGAAACGAGGTCGCTAGATGAATTCTCCGCTGATCCAGCTTCTGGTCCTTGCCGGAATCGCAATCTTCCTGATTTTGCGTCTGCGAAGCGTGCTTGGATCCCGGGAAGGATTCGAGAAACCGCCGGCCACTCCGGTGGCCGAAAAACCGTCGCGTCCCGACTTCGAGGTGATCGAAGGCGGCCCGGATCGCGACATCACCGATCATGTGCCCGAAGACAGCCCGATGGCGGCCGACCTGGCGGCGATGAAGCGGATCGAACCCAGCTTCTCGGTGTCGGATTTCATGAGCGGCGCGCGCGGCGCCTATGAAATGATCGTGATGGGGTTCGAACGGGGCGAACTGAAAACGCTGGAACCCTACCTGGCCGAAGATGTCTTTCAGACCTTCGTTGACGTGGTCGCCGCCCGCGAGGACCAGGGCCTGAGCATCGAGGCCGATTTCATCGGCGTGCGCGAGATGGCGATCGCCGAAACGAATTTCGACAAGGACAGCAACCTGGCCGAAATCACCATGCGCTTCCAGGGCGAACTGACCTCGGTCGTGAAGGACCGTGACGGCCAGATCGTCGAAGGCAGCCCGACCAGCGTGAAGCGTCAGAAAGACAACTGGACCTTTGCCCGTACCATGGGGTCCGACGATCCCAACTGGCTGCTGGTCGCGACAGACGGGTAAGCCCATGTGGGGCGCGGCGTTGCGTGGGGCGGCAATCGGGGCAACCCTGACCGCCAGTCTTGGGCTGAGCCCCGGCACGTCCCTGGCCCAGGTGCCGGCCGACGGGCCGGTGTACACCATCCTGGGCTTTTCCGACCTGGAAGGCTGGGCCGAAGACGACCACGCCGCCGCCCTGCGCACCTTCCTTGAAACCTGCCCCGACCTGCGCGACCCCGACTGGGCCGCGCTGTGTGCCGTGGCGCAGAACCACCCGCCCGAAAAGGCGCGGCTGTTCTTTGAACTCTTCTTCCGTCCCACGCTGATCGAAGACGGCGGCAAGGCACTGTTCACGGGCTATTTCGAACCCGAACTCGAAGGGTCGCGCGTGGCGACGCCGCGGTTCCGCTATCCGCTGTATCGCATGCCGCCCGAAGCGCAGAACGCCGGTCCCTGGCTGACCCGGCGCGAGATCCTGACCAGCGGCGTGATGGAAGGCCGGGGACTGGAAATCGCCTGGGTTGATGACGCAACGGAACTGTTCTTTCTGCAGATCCAGGGATCGGGCCGGATCCATTTCCAGGACGGGACCTATGCGCGCGTCGGGTATGGCGGGTCGAACGGGCATCCCTACCGGTCCGTGGGAACCGAACTGGTCAAGCGTGGCGTCTATGGCGCCCACCAGGTCAGCGCCAAGGTCATCGGCAGCTGGGTCCGGCGCAATCCCATGGTCGGACAAGAGCTTTTGTTTCACAACCCGTCCTACGTTTTCTTCCGCGAGGTGTCGCATGTGGCGGCGGATCGCGGGCCCCTGGGCGCGATGAACCGGTCGATCACGCCGCTGCGGTCGATCGCGGTCGATCCCGCGTACACACCGCTTGGCGCGCCGGTCTGGATCGAAAAGGGCGGCGATGCACCGATGCACCGCCTGATGATCGCCCAGGATACCGGTTCGGTCATCAAGGGCGCGCAGCGGGCTGACATATTCTTTGGCACCGGGGAGGCCGCGGGTCATGCCGCGGGGCGGCTGAGGGATCCCGGACGGATGGTGGTGTTGCTGCCGATCCAGCGGGCCTATGCGCTGCTGCCGGACGGGGCCTGATGACCAGAAGAAAGCTGACGCCCGAAGAAATCGCCCTCTGGGAACAGGTGGCGGCCAGGACCGACCGAAAGCGACACGCAGCCGGCAAGAAGGCGGCGCAGGATATTCCCGCGCCCAAGCCCAAGCCGAAGAAGCCGCCGCAGGTGCACCGGCCAGAGATCGAACCGTTCGATGTCGGCCAGAACGCGGTCTTCCGCCCGGCACCGCACGATCTGAAGAAACCGCTGTCGTCCCGGCTGTCCGGTGCGCCCGTCGCGATGGACCGCAAGGCCTATACGAAGATGAAACGCGGCAAGCTGGTGCCCGAGGCACGCATCGACCTGCACGGCATGACCCTGGACCGCGCGCATCCCACGCTGACCCGGTTCATCCTGCGCGCCCAGGCCGACGGCAAGCGGCTGGTGCTGGTGATCACCGGCAAGGGCAAGCGCGGCGAGGATCACGGCCCGATCCCCCGGCCGCGCGGTGTCCTGAAGCACCAGGTGCCCGACTGGCTGTCACGCCCGCCGCTGGCCCAGGCCGTTCTGCAGATCGCCGAGGCGCATGTCAGCCATGGTGGCGGCGGGGCGTATTACGTGTACCTCAAGCGGGCGCGCTGACGTCAAAGCTCGGCCCGCGCGCGGGTGATGCCGATGGTCATCAACACCGTGGCAAGGACGAAATAGACCGCGATCCCCAGGAACTGGGTCTCGATCCCGACGCCAAGGTCGATCAAAACGCCGGTCAGCCCCGGCCCGATCGCCGATCCAAAGACCATGACCGCCGCCGCCAGCGCCTTGATCGACCCGATATGCGCGGTGCCATAGACTTCGGCCCAGAAGGCACTGGGCAGTGTGTTGGAACTGCCGGTCGTCAACGCCATGCAGGCCAGCCCCGCCAGCATCATGCCGGGCGTGCCCGACACGGAAAACAGCACGAAGGCCGCGATCATCGGCACCTGAAGGAAGGGCATCAGCCGCACCGCCCCAAGCTTGTCCAGCGCCCAGCCGGATCCGACCATCACCGCGACCGACAGCCCGGTATAGACCGGGAACAGTCGCACCAGCTCCACATGCTCCCAGCCCTTCACCGTGGCGACATGGACCTGGTGGAAGAAATAGGCGGTGACAAAGGACGGCGGGCCCAGGATCGCCGGCACCATGAACCAGAACAGCGGATGGGTCAGCACGTCCTTGCGTTTCCAGTGACGCCCTCGCATCCCCAGCGAAACGGTCTTTTCCGCATGGCTTTGCGGCGTCCGTTCCTGGCGCAACAGCAGCATCAGAAGCGGGATCGCCAGCAGCGTGACGACGCTGGCCAGGATCCAAAGGTTGTGCCAGTCGGTGACCTCCATCAGCGCCACGAAGCTGAGCGGCAGCAGCGCCTCGCCCACGGCAAAGCCCATGGTGGCGATGGCCAGCGCCCTGCCCCGCATCGCATCGAACCACCGGGTCATGGCGACCAGGGCGATATGGCTCGACATGCTTTGCCCGAAGAACCGCAAGGCGAAGATGACGCCGAACAGCGCCCAGCCGAACGGGTTGAACGCCATCGCCAGACAGGCCAGCGCCAGGCCCAGAAGGATAACCGGGCCCAGGGCGCGCACGCGGAAGACATCGGTCAGGCCCCCGGCCCAGACCATCACCAGCGCCGCCAGCGTGGTGCCCAGCGAATAGATCCCGCCCCACTGCCCGTGGCTCAGGCCGAATTCGGCCCGGATCTCGCCGGCGAAGACCGAGATGAAGAAGGTCTGGCCGAAGCTCGACAAAAAGGACAGGAGCGCGCCCGCCGCCAGCCAGGGGGCGTTGTCGCGCAGGAAGGAACGCAGCGTCATGCGCAATGGGTGATCCGCAATGACCCACCGCGCAAGGTCTATCTTGCGCGGTGGGTCCCGGTAACGCTGCGAAAGGTCAGGTCAGAGCACGTAGCGGCTGACGTCGGCCGACCGGGTCAGCGCGTCGAGGTGTTTTTCGACGAAGGCCTGATCGATGACGACATTGTCGCCGCCGCGGTCGGGGGCGGTAAAGGACAGCTCCTCGAACACGCGTTCGATCACGGTGTAAAGCCGGCGCGCGCCGATGTTCTCGACCGTCTGGTTCACTTCGGCCGCGATCCGGGCCAGCGCCGCGATGCCGTCTTCGGTGAAGGACACGGTGACATTTTCGGTTTCCATCAGCGCGGTGTACTGGCGGGTCAGGGCGTTGTCGGTCTCGGTCAGGATCCGGACGAAATCGGCTTCCGACAGCGCGGTCAGCTCCACCCGGATCGGCAGGCGGCCCTGAAGTTCCGGCAACAGGTCCGACGGTTTCGCGATGTGGAAAGCGCCCGAGGCGATGAACAGGATGTGGTCGGTCTTGACCGGCCCGTGCTTGGTGGACACCGTCGTGCCTTCGATCAGCGGCAGCAGGTCGCGCTGCACGCCTTCGCGGCTGACATCGCCGCCGCGCGTTTCGGCACGGGCGCAGACCTTGTCGATCTCGTCCAGGAAGACGATGCCGTTCTGTTCCACGGCTTCCAGCGCGGTGCGGGTGACCGCCTCGTCGTCCAGCAGCTTGTCGGCCTCTTCGCCGATCAGCAGGTCATAGCTTTGCGACACGGTCATCTTGCGGCGCACGGTGCGCCCGCCAAAGGCCTTGCCGAAGATGTCGCCCAGGTTCATCATCCCCATCTGGCCGCCCGGCTGGCCGGGAATGTCGAACATCGGCATGGGGTTGGAGGTGTCGGCCAGGTCCAGCTCGATCTCGGTATTGTCCAGCTCGCCGTCGCGCAGCTTCTTGCGGAACATCTCGCGCGTGCCCTCGCGGGCGTCGGTGCCGGCGATGGCGGCAATCACCCGATCCTCGGCGGCCTTGTGGGCGGCGGCCTTCACGTCTTCGCGCATGTGCTCGCGGGTCTGGACGATGGCGCTGTCGACCAGGTCACGGACGATCTGTTCCACGTCGCGGCCGACATATCCGACCTCGGTGAACTTGGTGGCTTCGACCTTGATGAAGGGCGCGCGGGCGAGTTTCGCCAGCCGGCGCGAGATCTCGGTCTTGCCGACGCCGGTGGGGCCGATCATCAGGATGTTCTTCGGATAGACCTCTTCACGCAGGTCCTCGGGCAGCTGCTTGCGGCGCCAGCGGTTGCGCAGGGCCACGGCGACGGCGCGCTTGGCGTCGGCCTGGCCGATGATGAAGCGGTCGAGCTCACTGACGATTTCGCGCGGGGTGAGGTCGGTCATGTCGGGTCCTTTCGGGGCAGATTTTTCGATGGAAAAATCTTGAATCGAGAATTTTCTGCGAAAATTCTTAGCCGCCCAGCGTTTCGCAAATCACGTTGCCATTGGTATAGACACAGATGTCGGCCGCGATGCCCATCGCCTTCTTGGCGATGCCCTCGGCGTCCAGGTCGGTGTCGATCAGCGCCCGGGCGGCGGCCAGGGCGTAATTCCCGCCCGATCCGATGGCGGCAATGTCATGTTCGGGTTCCAGCACGTCGCCCGCGCCGGTGATGATCAGCAATTCGCGCCCGTCGGACACGATCAGCATCGCCTCGAGCTTCTGCAGGTACTTGTCGGTCCGCCAGTCCTTGGCCAGTTCGACACTCGCGCGCGCCAGCTGGCCGGGCGTCGCTTCCAGCTTCGCCTCAAGCCGTTCAAGCAATGCAAAGGCATCCGCGGTCGATCCGGCAAAGCCCGCGATCACCTCGTGCCCGCCGGGGTTCAGCCGGCGCACCTTGCGGGCCGTGCCCTTGATCACGGTATCGCCCAGCGACACCTGTCCATCGCCCGCGATCACCACGCGTCCGTTCTTGCGGACACCGATGATGGTGGTGCCGTGCCAGCCGGGAAAGCTGTCGCCTGTCATGTAGGGAACTCCGCTGTCATTCGCGCCCGGAGTGGCGCGGGGTTGCCCGGGCGCCGCCCCGATGGGGCCGCGCCGGGACCGTTTCGGAAAAGGTATTCCAGATCAGATCGAGCTGTCGATCCAGGACTTCAGCGCCGCTTTCGGCGCGGCGCCCGCCCGGTTCGAGATCACCTGGCCGTCCTTGAAGATGAACAGCGCCGGGATCCCGCGCACACCCATGGCCGCGGCCGAGTTGGGGTTGCTGTCGACATCGACCTTGGCGACCTTGATCTTGCCGTCATACTCGGCGGCCAATTCTTCCAGGGCCGGGCCGATCTGCTTGCAGGGGCCGCACCATTCTGCCCAGAAGTCCACGACAACGGGGACATCGGAATTCTTCACTTCTTCTTCGAAGGTGGTATCGGTTACGGCGACGGTGGCCATGTCTTTTGCTCCTGAAACGGTGAATGGGGCCTTGACGGGGAACCTATGAACGCCCCCCCTCGGCGTCAAGAAGGCCCGACCTTTGCAACGCCGCCATGATCACCCCTTCGGGCAGGTCCATCAACCGTCCCGACCGGGTCCAAAGCACCGCCGTATCGACCACGCGATCCGGCCATATCGCCCGCAAAAGAACGGCATAGGCCCCCATCTGGCGCAGCAGCCCCTCGGGCACGACCTCGGCTGAGCCAGGCACAACCGCGTTGGTCTTGAAATCGACGGCAAGCACGCGACTTGGCGTAACGATCAGGCGGTCGATCACCCCGTGCAGCCTTTGGCCGCCGATCACGCCCGTCACCGGCACCTCGGCCAGCGTCCGGGGCGCGAACAGGTCCGCCAGCGCCGGATCGCCCAGAAGCGCCCCCGCCTCACGCGCCAGTTCCCGGATCTCTGCCGGGTCCAGCGCCGGCAACAGCCCCGCCGCCAGTTCGGGCCAGCGGTCTTCGCCCTGCCCCGCGAAATGTTCCAGCAGCAGGTGCACCGCCGTCCCGCGCGCCTTCGCCGCGTCTTCGTCCAGCCCGGCCTCGCCGGGCAGCGCCTTGGCCCCGCCCAGGTCCGACGGGCTGATCGTCGCCGCCCGCTCCGGCGCCGGTGGCGCGGGGACGCGGAAGTGATCCGGCACGACAACCTCGGTCGCCGTCACCGGTCGGGGATGCTCCAGCTCCAGCCCGTCCCAGTTGCCATGCACATGCAAGAGCCCGGTTTCGTCACCCGCTTCATTGTTCATGGGCAGGTCACGCGCCCCGGATCGGCGCAACCCGTCCTCGATCTGTTGATACCAGCTGTCGCCATCCTTGGGCAGATCGCCCGCCGCCGCCACGATCAGCCATTTCTCGGCCCGCGTCAGCGCGACATACAGCAACCGCTGCCGTTCCGCCCTTTGACGATCCTGGAACGCCGCCTTGGCGTCTTCCATGTCGGGCGGCATCCCGTCCGCATTCACCCGCCACACCGGCGCGCCGCCGATCTCCATGATCTCGGGCGCGGTGGGGGCGTTGCGCTTGCCGGTATCGGGCAGGATCACGATCGGCGATTCCAGCCCTTTCGATCCATGTACCGTCATCACGCGGATCAGGTCGCCCGCCGACCCCATCTGGCGCTTGATCTCAAGATCGTCGGTTTCCATCCAGCCCAGGAACCCCGTCAGGCTGGGCACGCCCGTGCGTTCATAGGCCAGCGCCTGCCCCAGAAGCGCGTTGATCCCATCCTCCGCCTCGGCCCCCAGCCGGCCCAGCAGCAACTGCCGCCCGTCATGGCGCGTCAGGATCCGTTCGATCAGGTCATAGGGCCGCAGGAAATCCGTCTGGCCCATCAGGTCGGCCAGCACGGCCAGGGTTTCGGGGTATTCCTTGCGGGTCCGCAGAACCTCCCACAGGAAGCCCTTGCGCCCCTGGGCCACCGAAAACAGATCCTGCTCAGACCACCCGAACAGCGGCGATTTCAGCGCGGTCGCCAATGACAGGTCATCCTCGGGCGTGGACAGGAACGACAACAGCGCCCCCAGGTCCCGCACGGCCAGTTCGGCGCCTACCTTCAGCCGGTCCGCCCCGGCAATCGGCAACCCGCGCGCCTTGCAGGCCCGGATGATCTCGGCGAACAGCTCGGACCGCCGCTGGACCAGGATCATCACGTCCCCTGCCCTGACCGGCCGCCGCACCAGCCGCCCGCCAAGTTCATCGGGCAGGGTTTCCACCCCGATCATCGCCTCGATCCGGTCGGCGATCCGTTCCGCCAGGATCACCGTGTGGTGCCGGCTGCCCTTGCGATCGACGGGTTCATGCCAGTCACGGTCTTCCTCGTCGGCGGCCTTGGGCACCACCGGCCACAGTTCCACCCGCCCCGGCAGGTCGGACTTGAACGCCCGGTGCAGGCTGTCGGCGGCAAAGCCCGCCGACTCCTGTCCTTCGAACACCAGGTCCACCAGGCCCAGGATCGCGGGCGAGGACCGGAACGAAAATTCCAGCGTCAGCGATTGCAGCCCCTGCCCGACCGGATCCAGACGCCGCCCGAATTCCGCCTGCATCCGGTCGAAGGCCTGCGGATCGGCGCCCTGGAAGGAATAGATCGACTGTTTCTTGTCACCGACCACAAAGATCGTCCGTTCGACGTCCCGCGCACCCTGCCCTGCGGTGAATTCCTGCGCCAGCTTCTCGATCACGTCCCATTGCACCGGGCTGGTATCCTGCGCCTCGTCCACCAGGATATGGTCGATCCCGCCGTCCAGCCGGAACAGCACCCAGGCCGCCACCGACGGATCGTTCAGCAACGCCCGGGCCCGCAGAATCAGGTCGTCGAAATCAAGCCATCCGCGCAACTGTTTCTGCCGCGCATATTCCGGCAGGAACTGGGCCGCGAACGCATGCAACGCATGCGCCTTTCGCGCCGCCATCAGGCCCAACCGCAATGGTCGCGCGGCTTCGACCCGGTCCATCAGGTCATCCAGCGCGGGCAACAACGCGGCAACCGCCCCGTCCTTCTGCGCCGATTTCGTCGGGAATGATCCGATCTTGGCCTTGAACGGCTCCTTCGCGCTGCCGCCGGTCAACAGGACGCCTTCCAGAACCTCCAATGCGGCCAGATCCTCGGTCTTCAAGGCCGCCAGCTTCTCCGCCGCACGCTGATCCGTCTTCCCCGATCCGGCCAACGCCCGGGCCAACGCGCCCAGCATCTCAAGGTCGCCCGGCGCGAACGCCTGCCCGATCAGCGTGTCCTCATCCATCCCGCGCGGAAGGCCGAAGACACCAAAGATCTCCGCCTCGTCCAGCGGGGTCGAAAACGCCTCGCGCTTGCCCGCCAGGGCCGCCGTCAGAGCGTCGAGGCCGTCCGAAAGATACCCCGCAATCGCGTCGATCAGGTGCCCCTGCGGCCCCTCGGCCATTGCCTCGACGATCTCGGCGCGCAGCAATTCGGCCGACCGGTCTTCCATCTCCGAAAAATTCGGCGTCACCCCGGCTTCCAGAGGGAACCGCCGCAGCAGCGACGAACAGAACGAATGGATCGTCTGGATCTTCAGGCCCCCGGGCGTCTCGATCGCGCGGGCAAACAACGTCCTTGCCCGCGAAAGATCCCCGGCCGCGTCGGCGCCCAGCACCGACAGCGCCTTGCGCAGCGGCCCGTCCTCCAGCATCGCCCATTCGCCCAGCCGCTTGAACAGCCGGTTCTGCATCTCGGACGCCGCCGCCTTGGTGTAGGTCAGGCACAGGATCTGCTGCGGTTCGACCCCCGACAGCAGCAGCCGCGCCACCCGGTCGGTCAGCACCCGCGTCTTGCCCGACCCCGCATTCGCCGCCAGCCAGGTCGATGCATCGGGCCGCGCCGCCTGCACCTGCCGTTCGGTCGCCGCGTCGCGCGCGTTGTCCGTGTTCATGCCAGGTCCTCCGGCGTCGGATCGGTCGCCATGTCCCATTCGCCGTAGCGCGCCAACTGGTCGTAATCGCCCGTATCGGTGTCCTTCTGCAGCATCCGGCGCGACGTATAGCCCTGCTCCGGCTCCCGGTAGGCCTGCAACAACGCCTTGAATTCGGCCCAGACCTGATCCACCGGCGTCTCGTCCAACGGCGCCGGTTCCTCCTTTGCGGCCCCCAGGCCAAGGAAAACCGCCCGCGCCACCGGTCCCGGTTCCAGCCCCTTGAACGCCCCTTGCGTGATCATCGCCGCTTCCAGAAGCAGTTGTTTATCAAAGAGTTTCTGTTCCTTCGCGGTCGGCGGTCGCCCGGTCTTGTAATCATAGATCACCCAGCGGCCCGAATTGTCCCGGTCGATCCGGTCGGCTTCTCCGGTCAAACGGAACGGCGGATCCTCGATCACCGCTTCGCCCCGGATCTCGAATGCCTCGGGCTTGCCCATCGACCGCCGCGTGCGTTCGCCATCCACGAACCATCCCGCGACCCGACCCAGCCGCGCCCGCCACAACCGCCGTTCCGCGGCCCAGGGGACTTCGGCCTCCAGCACCCGGTCGGCGATCTCCATCAGCTTGACGGGCGTGACCTGCGCATCATCCTCCGCCGTTTCGCGGATGAAATCCTCAAGCACCTTGTGGATGACGGTGCCGCGCAGCATCGCGTCGGGTTCCGTCATCAACGGATCCAGCGCGCGCAGCCCCAGCACGTTCTGCGCGTAGATGGCGTAAGGATCCCGGATCAGCGTCTTGATCCGCGTCACCGACAATTGCGTCGGCCGCGTTTCGACCGGTGGCCTTGGCGACGGCCGGATCGCCGGCGCAATCCGCGCCGCCTGTTCCAAGGCCACCGCCCGGTCGATCCACAATTGCCCCCGCGCCCGCATCGCGGCCAGGGCCTCCGGCCCCTGTCGCGCGGGCAACCCGCCCAGCAGGTTCACCATCCGGTTCACCCAGCGCGACGGCACGGTTTCCGCATCCGACGACCGTTTCGCCCGGGTCATCCAGACCTCGGCCGCGCCGGCGGCCTGCTGGAAATCATGGGCCGCCAGCCCGACCCGCCGTTCGGGCAGCAACAGACCCGCCCGGTGCCGCAACTGCCGGTTCAGCCAGGGATCGGGCCGCGCCGCCTCGGGCCAGGACCCTTCGTTCAACCCCGCCAGGATCAGCAGATCGGCGCCCTGCACCCGCGCCTCAAGCGTCCCCCAGATCATCACCAGCGGATGCGGCTTGTCCCGATCGCGCACGGTTTCCCTTTGAAGCAAAGCACTTAGCAGGTCGCCCATGTCGCGCGCCGACATATCGCCGCCCGCATCCGCATGCAACGCCAGCGCGTCCAGTACCTTGCGCGCCTCCTGCCCGGCATTCTGATCCCACAGCCCACCACTGTCGGACCCGACCGACCCCGCCGCCGCGCGTTCGGCCAGGTCCCGCAGCGCATCCACCCGCAGGGCCAGCGGCGCCGGGTCCGGATCATGCGCCGTCAGCAGCGTCGCGGCCACCCAGGTCCGCCATTCCTCGGGCGGCGGCGTGCGTTTGCGATCCGCCATGTCCGATGCGAATTGTGTCAGGGTCGCCGGTTCCGGATGCGGCGGCCCCTTGCGGCGCAGCCACAGTTCAAGGTCGCGGGTGTAGATCAGGTGATCCGCCCGCCCCGGCCCGCTGTGGCACAGCGGGTGTTTCAACATCGCCAGCAGGCTTTCGGGCGTCACCGGTTTGGCCACCAGCTCGGCCACCTGCCGCAGGAACCGGCCCGGAGGTGCCAGGTGCAGCGGTTGCCCGGCGCTGTCGTCGGCGGTGATGCCCCAGCGGTCCAGCGCTGCTTCGACCTGGCGGGTCAGCATCCGGTCGGGGGTGATCAGCGCGGCGGGCTGGCCGTCTTCCACCGCCTGGCGCAGGCGCAGCGCGATGGCCAGCGCTTCCTCGCGCGGGTCGGTCGCCTCGACCAGCGTGACACCCTCCATTGCCGGAACCAGGTCGGGCAGATGGGGCCCTTCGCTGAGCCAGGCATCGGTGACGGGCGCGGGGCGCAGGGCCAGGGACAGCACCCGGTTCCGGTCCGGCGCGGGCGGCGTGCCGTCGGTCCAGGGCCGGATATCGGACGGGGCCAGGTTCATCCGGTTCATCAGGGCCTTGTAGCGATATTGCGGGTGATCTTCGGCGCTTAGCGCGTCGTTCATCCCGTCCCAGACGGCGCCGGGCAGATCGGTGTCGTAGCCCGGCAGAACCACGGCGCCCTGCGGCAACCGCGCCACCGCCTGCATCAGGATCTGCATCATGCCGCGCGACCCGGTCGACCCGGCCAGGATCACCGGCGTCTCGGGCGGGTTGTCGCCCCATTGCGCGGCCAGCGTTTCCGACACCAACCGTTGGCGCGCCTCGGCCTCGGGCGCATTCGGGTCGGCCAGCACGCCGGCGATCGCGATGAACTGCTGCGCGCGCGCCCAATGGCCGGATACATCGCTGACGTCCAGATCGGCGATGACGTCAGGCCCGACGCCTTCGCCCTGCATCTCGGCGAACAGATCGGCAAGGCTGTCGGCCAGGTCGTAAACCGCGGCGCGCGGGGCCAGGTCGGGCTGCGCTTCCACCAGTTTCGCGACCAGTTGCGCCAGTTCCAGACGCCGGCGCAGCGGCGGGATGGCCGGGGGAATGCCGGTCAGGCCCACGCCCAGGTCGGTCATCAGGCGGATCTGCGGCAGCAGGCGCGGCGGCCCGGCGTCGAACAGGTCGCGCAAACGGCGGGCCATCCGGCGGGTGTTGACGATCAGCAGGACGCGGGCCCAGGCCTCGGGCGGTTGTCCCTGCATCCGGACCTCAAGTCCCCTGAGCAATTCGGCCGGGAAATCCGCGCCGCAGGGCAGGCCGAAGACGCGGGGGGTCGTGGTGGGTTCAAACATTGCCGATCAGCGCCTCGGCCAGCGCGATGCCCTCGGGACGGCCGACATCGCACCAGGTGCCGGGGTAGGTCACGCCGTATAGCCGCCCCGTGGCGATCAGCCGGTCCCAGAGCAGGTTCAGCGAAAACGCGGTGTCCGGGATTTCGGCCAGCCCGTCGGTCTTCAGCATCTGCGCGCCGCCATAGACAACGGCCGTGCCACGGGTCAGCGCGCCATTGTCATCATGGTCGAAATCCCCGGCGCCCATGCGCCCGTGGGCGTTTTCGGGGTGCAGACAGACCAGCAGCGCGTCCATCTTGTCGGGATCCCAGGCTTTCAGCAGCAATTCCAACGGGTTCGGCCCGTTCCAGACCACGTCCGGGTTCAATGTGATCACAGGATCGGCGCCCAGCAGGGGCAGGGCGTTGCGCAACCCGCCGCCGGTTTCCAGGATCTGCGGCCATTCCAACGTTGTGATCACATTACGCGCGGCCAGGTGATCGGCCAGCTGTTGCGGCCTGTAATGCAGGTTCGCGACGATCCGGGGGGGATCTATCGCGCGGGCCAGGTCCAGCGCGTGGTCGATCAGCGGGCGGCCCGAGACTTCGATCAGCGGTTTGGGGCGGTCGGCGGTCAGCGCGCCCATGCGGGTGCCGAACCCGGCGGCGAACAAAAGGACGGAAGGGGCAGTCATGTGGGGGCAGTCATTCTGGCGCTTTCAGCCGGTTCAGGATCTCAGCCGTGGGGCGGGGCAGGGCATCGGACAGCGGCTGGGCGACGGCGGCCAGCGCGGGATGATCCAGGTTGCGTTCCACGTGGGCAAAGACCCGGGGGATAAGGGTCAGGTAATGCGGCTTTGCGTGGTCCTGTGCAAGCCGGGCGAAGACGCCAAGAATGCGCAGGTTCCGCTGCAGACCAAGCACGGCGCAGGCGGTGCGCAGGTCATGGTCGGCGACGCCCGTCATGTCGCGGAAACGGTCGATCATCGCCAGCTCGACCCCCACCGACACGTCCCGGCGCACATCCTGCAGCAGCGACACCAGATCATAGGCGGCGGGCCCGGCGACGGCATCCTGGAAATCCAGAAGGCCGACATTGGCCGGTTCGTCGCGGTCAGGCAGCCAGATCAGGTTATCGGCGTGATAATCGCGGTGCAGCAGGACCATGGGCCCATGCAGCGCGTCGTGAAAGATGTCTGTCAGGCGGGGGATCAGCCTTGGCCCGGAATCGGTGCCGGTGATCGGCTGGGCATAGCGGGCAAAGGCGACGTCGGTCATCTGCGCCAGTTGCAGCGGATCAAAGGTGATCAGGCCGTCGGGCAGGGGCACCTGTTGCAGCGCGCCCAGCAGGTCGGTCGCGGCCTCGTACAGCGGGCGTTCCTGGCCCGGATCCCGCGCGATCAGCCGGGTGAAGGTCGCGTCGCCCAGATCTTCCAGCAGCAGCAGGTCGGTGCCGGCCGACAGGATGCGCGGGGCGGACAGGCCCCCGGCCCGGAGGCAATCGGCGAGCCGTGCAAAGGTCTTGATCCCGGCCGCGTCACCTTCTGGGGCAATCATCAGGATGGCGGTTTCACCCGACGCCGGGTGGGTCAGCCTGTCATAGCGCCGGGCCGAGGCATCGCCGGCCAGTGCCGTACGCCAGGCATCGTCCCAGCCGGCCTTGGCCAGGAAGGTGGCAATTTCCCCGTCGCGGTCGTTCATGCGGCGATGTCCGCAAGCCGGCCGGCCCATCCGGGCGCAGCCGAGGTGATGGTCAGCCGGCGCAGGTCCAGGTCGTCGCGATCCGGGGTGAAGGTCAGGCGCAGGGCGGTGTCGGGCGCCAGGTCGCCCAGCCGGTCGGG
Source organism: Marinibacterium anthonyi (assembly GCA_003217735.2). GTDB lineage: Bacteria > Pseudomonadota > Alphaproteobacteria > Rhodobacterales > Rhodobacteraceae > Marinibacterium > Marinibacterium anthonyi. Next base: position 5,357,585 of record CP031585.1, read on the forward strand.
CCATTCCACCAGGCAGATCGCCTCGTCGAAGGCGTCGACAAGGCCCAGGTCCTCGACTTCGTCGGGTCCGGACATGCGGTAGAGGTCGCAATGCCATACGGGTCCGCGCAGGGTGTCGTAGGTCTGGACCAGGGTGAAGGTCGGGCTGGGCACGTCCTCGGGGATGTCCTGCAGCGACTGGATCAGGCTGCGGGCGAAATGCGATTTGCCGGCGCCGACGGGACCGTCCAGCAAAAGAACGTCGCCCGCAGACAGGCGGCGGCCCAACTGGGCCGCGAACCGGGCGGTGGCCTCGGGCGAGGGCAGGGTGATTGCATAGGGCGACATGGCGCCACAATGCCGCCCGTCACGCGCCCCCGCAAGCGAAGATCAGAAGGCGTCGGCGGCCATGCGGCCCGACACCGCCGGTGCGGCATCGGCGAGCGACGAGGCGCGGAAACAGACCAGGGTCGCGCCGTCGTGAATCGGGTGGACGGTGCAGATGACGTCTTCGCCGGTGCCAAGCGTGACATTGGCCCACCAGGTGGTCCGGTCGGTCGGCGCGGCGACAAAGTCGCGCAGATCGCCCCAGACCGGGGTAGGGGCGGACCGGGCCTGCCAGTCGCGTGTGGCGTCGAAGATCGTGACCTCGGCAAAGCTGGCGTCGGGATCGACGTTCCACAGCTGCCGGTAGGCCGCGTTCGACAGGGTCAGCACGCCGTTGGCGCCAAAGACCGCGACCGCGTCGTCGATATGGTCCAGGATCGACTGGCTGGTCTCGATCTCGGAGCGGAAGCGGCGGGTCAGCGTGACCTCGGCGGTGATGTCCTCGAACAGGAAGGCGACGGCGCCGTCGGGATGGGGCCGGCCGCTGATGCGATAGATCGACCCCGAGGGCAGCGACCAGGTTTCGCGATAGCTGCCATCGGCGGCGGCGGCGACAAGGTCGGCCATCTGGTCGCGCCAGGTGTGGTAATTCTTGGGTTCGGGCATCATCCGGGCGTCGCGCAGGCGGTCGAAAAAGCTGAGAAGGTTGGGCCGGGCCGACAGGAAATCCGCCGGCAGCGCGGTCAGGTCGATCAGCGCCGGGTTGAACAGCGCCAGCTGCCGGTTGCGGTCGAAGATGGCCAGCCCGATCGACAGTTGCGCAAAGGTCTTGGTCAGGGTCTGGACGAAATTGCGCTGCGCGATCTCGGCATTGACCACGGCGCCGACATCGACGGCATAGAACATCCGATAGCCGTCATGCCGCGCGATCCAGACATCGTACCAGAAGAAACTGTCCTGCCCGGGGATCGAGATCGACGCGCGGATCCGGCTGCCGCTGGGCTTGGTGTCCAGCGCCGACTGGAACAGCCGCTGCCCCGATTGCGGCCGCGTGCCGTGGGTGCGGTGAAACAGATCGGCATAGGCACCGTTGTACCAGCTGACCTCCCCCCCGTCGTCGACGCGCCAGATCGGGTAGGGCGCCAGGTCCATCGTCGAACGCAGCGTTTCGTATTCGACTTCCAGCGCGTGCAGCGCCGCCGGTGTCCGCCGGTTGCCCAGGCCCGGCAATTGCATGGGCCGCACTTCCAGCCGCAGGATGCCGTCCAGCCGTTCGGCCAGCAGGTCATAGCCATCCAGCGCATCGCGGGGGGAAAACACCGCCTCGTCCTCGACCGTGTCCAGATCGTCCAGGCCGGCGAACCGCTTGCCCAGGATCTTGCGGATCAGCGCCAGGTCGGTCAGGTCGATGCGCGTGCCGTCCTCGGGGTCGGCATCCATCAGGGCGCGGCCGGCGGGCGAAGTATCGATCAGCGTTTCCTCGTCGAACAGGAACACCGGTTCGCCCTGTTCGGGCAGGCGCGACACCTGGCGGGTGCGACTGGACGTGCCCCAGCGGCCTGCCTGAAGCCAGATCGTCGCGCCAAGGGCCGCCGCCATGCACAGAAGCGCAAGCCCCGCCCATTCCAAGATATCAGAAAATGCCATGCCCGGAATCCGTCCCGCAATTCATGGGCCCTATCCTGCGCGCAAAGAAGTTAACGCTTGCTTAAACCGGAACAGCCTGGAACGACCGGATAATCCGGTCTCAGGCCTTGATCGGGCGATTGGCGCCGATGGGCACGGCGTTGTCGCCCAGTTGCGCGTCGATCTTGGCGCGCGGCCAGACGACTTCGACGATGGCGCCGCGGCGTTCGGCGATCGACATCTCGGCGCTGTAGGGATCGGTGCCGTTGGCAAAGCTCAGTTCCGCCCCCGAGCGTTCCAGCAGCGTCTTGGCGATGAACAGCCCCAGCCCCATGCCTTCGTATTCCGGCCGCGTGATCAGTTCCGCATCGGACCGGCGGCGCCGCACGAAGGGATCGCCGATGCGCCCGATCAGCTGCGGAGGAAAGCCGTTGCCGTCATCCAGGATCCGGACCGAGATCGTGTCGTCGGTCCACATCGATTCCACCCAGACGTTGGCGCGCGCGAAGTCCACCGCGTTCTGGATCAGGTTGCGCATGCCGTGGATGACCTCGGGCATGCGCAGGATCGACGGTTGCTGCAGGCTTCCGCCGTCGCCGGGGCCTTCTTCGAAATGGATGAACTTGCCGCGGTGCATGTGCGGTTCGGCCGCCTCTTCCAGAACGGCGGACAGCGGCGCCTGGCGCAGGTGCAGGTCGTCCTTTCCGGCGCGGCCCATGTCGCGCAGGATATCGCGGCAGCGGTCGGCCTGCTGGCGGATCAGGGCGGCGTCCTCGCGCAAGTCGGGACGGTCGTCCAGTTCTTCCATCAGCTCGGCCGAGGTCAGCTTGATCGTGGCCAGCGGCGTGCCCAGTTCGTGCGCGGCGGCGGCCACCACGCCGCCCAGGTCGGTCAGCTTCTGTTCGCGGGCCAGCGCCATCTGGGTCGCGGTCAGCGCGTCGGCCATCGAATTCATCTCGGACGACACGCGGCGCGAATACAGCGCCATGAAGACCGTGGCGATGATCAGCGACAGCCAGGTGCCAAAGATGAAAAGGTCGGGCATCTTCAGGATGGTGCCATCCTCGGCCCTGAGCGGCAGGTGGATATCCGCCAGAAGCGTGACGATGACGATGGCGGTGCCGCCGACCAGCGTCGCCGACCGCAGCGACAGCACGTTGGCGGCGATGGTCACCGGCGCCAGGATCAGCACCGAAAACGGGTTGTTCAGCCCGCCGGTCAGGAACAGCAGCGCCGACAGCTGCAGCAGATCGAACAGGACCATCAGGAAATTCTCGGCCTCGGTCAGGCGCTTGTTTTCCGGATAGACGAACATGGCGATCAGGTTGCCGATCACGGCGACGCCCACGGCGACGAAACACAGGCCCACGTCCAGCGACAGGTGATAGGTGCGCGCGGTCACCGTGATCGCGGTGACCTGACCCACGATCGCGACCCATCGTAGCAGGATAAGCGTGCGCAGGCGGATCCAGTTGCCGCGCTGCTGGCCCAGTCTTAAGTTCTGCTCCAATTGCTGCATCGCGTGCCCGATCACCGTTCCGGCCCGGTTCCAGCCGGCGTCACGTCTTGATAGGGCTCGCGGCGCGCAGGTTCAACACCACCAAGGGAGCCCCGTTCATGACCCGTTACATCGCCATCGCCGCCGCGGGGCTGGTCGCCGTCGTTCTGGTCGGCACATATGTGATCACACTGACCTCCAAGCCCGATGACATCTTCGCCGCCTGCGACGGCGGCGCCGTCGCCGGGGGCGCGATCGGCGGGCCCTTCGAGCTGGTGAACAAGGACGGCCAGACCGTCACCGACAAGGATGTGATCACGGAACCGTCGCTGATCTACTTCGGCTACACCTTCTGCCCCGACGTCTGCCCGCTGGACGTGTCGCGCAACGCCGAAGCCGTGGATGTCCTGGCCGAGCGCGGGCAAAGCGTCACGCCGATCTTCGTCTCGATCGACCCGGAACGCGATACGCCCGAGGTCGTGGGCCAGTTCGCCGAGGTCATGCATGACAAGATGATCGGCCTGACCGGCAGCCCCGACCAGGTGGCGGCGGCTTCCAAGGCCTACAAGACCTATTACAAGAAGCAGGACGGCGACGACCCGGACTATTACCTCGTCGACCATTCCACCTTTACCTATCTCACGATGCCCGAACACGGCACCGTGGGCTTTTTCCGGCGCGACATGTCGGCGGATCAGATGGCCGATGCCGTCGGATGCTTCCTTGACCAAGCCGGCGAATAGCTGGCATTTGACCTTTCATGACAGTCACGTAGTATTCGTGCGCTGCAAGTAAGGTTGGAGAAGAACATGGCCGACGGCGCGACCCAGGACATCGGACCGGACAAGACCCTGCTGCTTGTCGACGATGACGAACCCTTCCTGCGCCGCCTGGCCAAGGCGATGGAAAAGCGTGGTTTCGAGATCGAGACAGCCGGATCCGTCGCCGCGGGACGCGCCATCGCCACCGCCCGGCCGCCGGCCTTCGCGGTGGTCGATCTGCGGCTTGAAGACGGCAATGGCCTGGACGTGGTCGAAGTGCTGCGTGAAAAGCGGCCCGATTGCCGGGTGGTCGTTCTAACCGGCTATGGCGCCATCGCCACCGCCGTGGCCGCCGTGAAGATCGGCGCGACGGATTACCTGTCGAAACCCGCCGACGCCACCGACATCACCAATGCGCTGCTGGCCAAGGGCGACGAACTGCCGCCGCCGCCGGAAAACCCGATGAGCGCCGATCGCGTGCGCTGGGAACATATCCAGCGGGTCTATGAGCTGTGTGACCGCAACGTGTCGGAAACCGCGCGCCGGCTGAACATGCACCGCCGCACGCTGCAGCGGATCCTGGCGAAACGGTCGCCGCGCTAGGGCTCAGCCGTCCAGGCTCTGCCTCAGCCATTCGATGAAATCCCGTACGGGTGGGCGCAACGGCCCGCTGGGCGTGATCACCTGATAGACGACCGGATCCGGGTGCCGCAGGTCCAGCCGCACAAGCGTCCCCGCTGCCAGGTCCCGGCGCACCACGACCTCGGCCGCCACGATCGCGCCGATGCCCAGTCTGGCAGCCTGCAGTTCCAGCATGGAATCCCCGATGTCGCGCCAGTCGATGCGGTCGACGTCCAGCCCGGCTTCGCCCATGGTCCGGGAATCGGCGAACTTTGCCCCGCAGTTGATCCAGGCCAGATCCTGTGGCGCGCGACCCGATGCCACAAGCCCCGGCGCGGCGCAAAAGACCGTTGTGCATTCCAGCAGCGGTTCGCAGCGATAATCGGGCCAGTCGCTGGCCGCGCCGACGCGGATGCCCAGGTCGAATCCGTTGAAATCCACCGGTTGCGCGCAGGGGCCCGGCACGAATGACACCGGGATGCCGGGGTAGTCGCGCCAGAAGTCCGGGAGTTTCGGCAGGATGACGGCATCGACGATATTGGCCGTCGTGGTCGCCCGGATGCCGCGGTTCGCCTCGACCTCGCGCAACTGGTTGACGCCCTGGGCCATCATCGCGAATGCCTCGCGCATCGGGCCCGACAGGCGCAGGCCGGCATCGGTCAGGGCGATGCCGCGGCCTTCGCGCCGGACCAGCCGGGTGCCCAGTTCGGATTCCAGCCCGCGCACCTGTTGGGCAATGGCGGCATGGGTGACGTTCAGATCCCGCGCCGCGGCGGAAAATGACCCGTGTCGGGCGGCGGCCTCGAAGGCGCGCAGCGACGACAACGACGGCATCGATTTCCAATCCGGGTCCAACCTGTTAGCCCACCTATCATGTTTCGAAAAATTGCTGACTCGCAGGTTAGCCTTTTCATGCCTTATTTCAATAGCACCAGCTTCATCGTTTCAGGTGCAACATGTTACCAAATCCCGATACTTCGATGTTGCGCGCGCTGCGCGCCGACCGCCGGTCCGACCGCGATCTTCAGCAGGCTCGCGCACTGGCCGACCTGCAGACCGGGAATCGCCCGATCCGACGTTCCGGCAATGTTCTTGGCCGGGTCATGAAAATTTTCCGGACTTCGCGCAGAACGAAGGCATCTTGCATAAGCTCCTGATGCTGCGTTGCAAAACTGCGTGATTACGCCTTGTCTGCCCGGGCACGGACCGGGCGGGCGGCGGTTGGCCGGGCCGCTTCACAGCCCATTAAGCCGGTAACCTTCATAGTTGATCCACGACGAACCGGGCGCTGGCCGGAACGGCCCGCGCACTTTTGGAAAATCTGGAGGTTGCCATGTTCAAAAATACACTCGTCATGGCCGTCGTGTTCGGGGGCGCAGCCCTCGCTCCGCCGGTCCTTGCCCAAAGCGCGCGTTGTCTGCCGCGCGATCTTCTCGTGCAGACGCTTGAGACCAAGTATTCCGAATCCCTGACCGGGGGCGGCCTGCAAAGCGCCCAGCAACTGGTCGAGGTCTGGAGTTCCCAGGCGGGAAGCTTCACGGTCTTCGTGACCCGGTCCGACGGTTTCGCCTGCATCGTGGCCACCGGCCAGGCCTGGCAGACGCAGCCGATCAAGGTGGACGACTCCGGCGTGGCCGGCTGATTTCCCCGCGACCCGGCCCTGGGGAGGGGCCGGCGCGGGGGTGTCAAAGAAGGGCCATCAGCTCTGCGTGGCGCGTGGTGAAATCACCCCGGACCGCCACGGGTGGCCGCAATTCGATCTCGAGACCCTCGATCAGCTCGGGGGTGGGGCGACCAAAGAACTTGGTGGCCTCGGCTTCGGAAAAGCCCGCGATGCGCGTGGCCTCCATCCAGGCCGATACCTTGTCCGCCTTCTTGATCTGCTTCTTCACCTTCACCGGGATCTGCGCCGGCAGGCCGAACCGGATGTGGATCGCCGCAGACAACCGGTCATCCAGCGCGCCGTATTCCGGACCGACCGCCGCCTTCACCGGCGATATCATGTCGCCGATCACGTATTCCGGCGCATCGTGCAGCAGTGCCGCCAGCCGCCAGGTCACCGGCGCATCGGGCAGCATCCGGCCAAAGATCTGTTCGACCAGCAGGGAATGTTCGGCCACGGAATAGGCAAAGTCACCGGCCGTCTGCCCGTTCCACCGGGCCACGAAGGCCAGGCCATGGGCGATATCCTCGATTTCGATGTCCACCGGGGTCGGATCCAGCAGGTCGAGCCTTCGACCCGAGAGCATCCTCTGCCAGGCGCGCGGTGTCTTGGGCGGCATCATGTTCCTCCGATCGGGCCTCCGATCGAACCTCCGATCGGTCATCAGATCGGGACGCGTCCTAGACCGATCCGCTGCAGGCCGCAATCGCCAGCCCGAACCGCGCCGAAGCCTCAGGCGGGATTGGGCAAGAAGACGACATTGCCTTCGCCTTCGATCACGTCGCTGATGGCATACCCGGCCTCGGGCGCGAGCTGCCCGAGAACGGCCAGGAAGCCGCCGCTGCGCTTGGGGCCGGCGCATTCCAGCACCACCGCCGGCCGGCATCGTTGCAGGATCCGCGCGGCGCCACGCAGCGCCGGTTCCTCGTGCCCCTCGACATCCAGGTGCAGGACGGACACCGCCCGGTCGGTCCCGACCAGGTCATCCAGCGGGACGACGTCGACATTGACGACCTTGTCGTTCGACGGATCCCCGGCCGCCTGGGCGGCATCCGGCGCCAGCCTGGACGCCGCCGCCATGGGCGTTCCGTCGGGCCGCGACAGGCGCAAGGGCAGGACATCGGCCTTTTCCCCGACGGCGACATTGTGCACGGTGACCCGATCCAACCCGTTCAGCCAAAGGGTATGTTGCGCCGCCTTCCACGTCAGCGGGTGCGGTTCGAAGCTGATGATTTGCGCGCCGGGCGCCAGGCAGCGGCCGAGGAACGGCAGGAAGTCCCCGACAAAGGCGCCCCCGGTCACGATGTCGCCGCCGGAACTCAGCTCGCGCAGCCTTTCAAGCGTGCGGGGTTCGTAGATTCCGCCGGCGGCCAGCACGCCAGGCACCTCGCGCCCCGCAAAGAGGTCGGGCACACAGTAGCTGCCGTTCGCATTATGGGCGATGAAATGCGGAAAATCCGGTCCATCGGTGGGTTTCATCTGCTTTTGCCTTTCCGGAACGGCAACTGCGAGTATGAATTGCAGGCACTGATTGTACACCCCCGCTTTTCGCACAATCTGACTGGTCATGTTGAATTGCGAGAGGCGACCTGTTAGCGACGTTTCGAACCTCCCGGGAGACGAACCGAATGACTACTGATTATATCGTCAAGGACATTGCACTGGCCGAGTACGGCCGCAAGGAACTGGATATTGCCGAAACCGAAATGCCGGGGCTGATGGCCCTTCGCGAAGAATTCGGCGAAGCCCAACCGCTGAAGGGCGCGCGTATCGCGGGCTCGCTGCACATGACGATCCAGACCGGCGTTCTGATCGAGACGCTGGTCGCGCTTGGCGCCGATGTCCGCTGGGCGTCGTGCAACATCTTCTCGACCCAGGACCACGCGGCGGCGGCCATCGCCAAGGCCGGCATCCCGGTCTTCGCCATCAAGGGCGAGACGCTGGAAGAATACTGGGACTATGCCGACAAGATCTTCATGTTCGAAGACGGCGGCTGCAACATGATCCTGGACGACGGCGGCGACGCGACGCTGTACATCCTGATGGGCGCGCGGGTCGAAGCGGGTGAAACCAACCTGATCGAAACGCCGACCTCGGAAGAGGAAGTCGCGCTGTTCGCGCAGATCCGCAAGCGCATGGCCGCCAGCCCCGGCTGGTTCACCAAGCAGAAGGCGATGATCAAGGGCGTGTCCGAAGAGACCACGACCGGCGTGCACCGCCTGTACCAGATGGTCGAAGCCGGCCAGCTGCCCTTCCCGGCGATCAACGTCAACGACAGCGTCACCAAGTCGAAGTTCGACAACAAGTACGGCTGCAAGGAATCGCTGGTCGACGGCATCCGCCGCGCGACCGACACGATGATGGCCGGCAAGGTCGCCGTGGTCTGTGGCTATGGGGACGTGGGCAAGGGGTCGGCCGCTTCGCTGCGGGGCGCCGGCGCGCGTGTGATCGTGACGGAAATCGACCCGATCTGCGCGTTGCAGGCGGCGATGGACGGCTTCCAGGTCACGACGCTGGAAGACGTGGTGAAGACGGCGGACATCTTCGTCACCACCACCGGCAACAAGGACGTCATCCGCATCGAGCACATGCGCGAGATGAAGGACATGGCGATCGTCGGCAACATCGGCCACTTCGACAACGAAATCCAGGTCGCCAACCTGAAGAACCACAAGTGGACCAACATCAAGGACCAGGTCGACATGATCGAGATGCCCTCGGGCAACCGCATCATCCTGCTGTCCGAAGGCCGTCTGCTGAACCTGGGCAACGCGACCGGCCACCCGTCCTTCGTGATGTCGGCGTCGTTCACCAACCAGACGCTGGCGCAGATCGAACTGTGGACCAAGGGCGAACAGTACGACAACAAGGTCTATGTCCTGCCCAAGCACCTGGACGAGAAGGTCGCGCGTCTGCACCTGGACAAGATCGGCGTGAAGCTGTCCTCGCTCAGCTCGGAACAGGCGTCCTATATCGGCGTCACGACCGAGGGCCCGTTCAAGCCCGAACACTACCGCTACTGATTTCTGACGGTTTTCGCGCCCTGCGCGGGAACCGGCTTTCGAACGCCAAACCGCCGGCAAGGTTCCGCCCTGCCGGCGGTTTTTGTTTTCGCGATCTTTCGGAACGACTGCAGGGGGATGCGCATTGTCTGGGCACAAGTGAGTGAAAAGTAAACGGAGGATAGATCCATGAAACTCAAGCACATGACCCTTGGTGCCGCTGCAATCGCCCTGATGGCTGGTGGCGCATTCGCCCAGGAAACCACTGCTCCGGCTGCCGACCCGGCTGTCCCGAACGCAGAGATGCCCGCCGACTCGGCCACCGACATGTCCAGCGACACCATGGTCGCTCCCGAGTTCGCCAGCATCGACGAGATGACCGTCGGTGACGTCGTGGGCACCGTGGTTTACGGCCCCGAAGGCGACCGTATCGGTGAAATCGACTATGTGGTTGCGCAGCCCGAAGGCCCGGCCGGCGTGATCGGCATTGGCGGCTTCCTGGGCCTTGGTGAATACACCGTCGCCATCGGCCTGGATGAATTCGACATGGCCGATGACGGGTCCTTCACCCTTGCCATGGACAAGGAAACCCTGAAATCCATGCCGGAATTCGATGAATCCGGTGTCGAGGGCCTGCCGGACGACATGGCCATCGCCGACCTGATGGACAACCCGGGTACGGTTCCGGCCCCGGCGGATTCGATGGAAGAAGACGCGGCTCCGACCGTGACCAACTGATCTGACGGATCTCACGTCTGACACTGTGACAGGGTTCGGGCCTTCCTTCGGGAAGGCCCTTTCCTTTGCCGGCAGCAAAGCGGCGGCCTTTTCCCGATTTCGTGTTATGGTCGGCGCACGGGTTTGTTGTTCTGGAGTCGGTAATGATCAAGCTGTTTTGCCCGCTCACGACGGTTGTGGTCGTCAGTTCGTCCATCCTGCTGGCGGCGTCGGTGCGGGCGCAATCGACTGACAGCGACCTTGCGAAGAAATTGTCGAACCCGGTCGCGTCGTTGATCAGCGTGCCGTTCCAGTTCAACTGGGACGACGGTATCGGGCCCGACGGGAACGGGTCGCGCACCACGACCAATATCCAGCCGGTCATTCCCATCAGCCTAAATGCGAGGTGGAACCTGATCAGCCGGACCATCGTACCGCTGACCTACCAGGACGACGTCATTCCCGGCTCGTCGCAATCCGGGCTGGGCGATATCCTGCAAAGCTTTTTCCTGTCCCCCGCCGATCCCGGTCCGGGCGGCCTGATCTGGGGGGTCGGCCCGGTGTTCCTGTTGCCGACAGGCAAAGACGGGCTGACCGCCGACCAGTTTGCCGCCGGCATCACCGGCGTCGCGCTGAAGCAGGGCGGGCCCTGGACCTTCGGTGTGCTGGCCAATCACCTGTGGGACGTGGACGGTGGATCGGGCGGCACCGATATCTCAAGCAGTTACGTGCAGCCCTTCGTCAGCTATACCACGCCCACCGCCTGGACCTTCACCGTCAACAGCGAAACCACCTATGACTGGGTGACCGACGAGGCCTCGGTTCCCGTGAATGCGGTGGTGACGAAATTGACCCAGATCGGAAATCAGCCAATCAGCGTCGGCGGCGGTTTCAGGTATTGGGTGGATAATCCGAAAAATGGACCGGAAGGATTGGGAATTCGCCTTATCGTTACCTTCCTTTATCCAAAGTAAATGGCGCTGATGGGCGGGTATCTTTTCCGAAATCCGAATTCGGTCTATTGTTCCATTCTGAAATCGACCAAGGGGAGGAGAGTGCCGTGGGAAAACGCGACGAACTTATCGAAAAATATGCAAAAGATCTGAAGACCAAATGTGGTGTCGACCCGGACATGGATCTTTTGACAAAGGTGACGATCGGGTGCGGCCCGTCGATCTACAACGACGATTCCAGCACCGTCGCGGCGACGCAACCGGCCGAGCTTGAGACGGTAAAGACCAACTTTCTTGTTAAAAAACTGGGGCTTGCGGATAGCCCGGCATTGATGGACGGCATCGATGCGGTGATCGAGACCTATGGCCGGTCCGAACGCAACAAGTACCGGCCGGTGATCTACTATCTGCTGACGAAGCACTTTGGACGGGAATCGGTCTATTCCTGATCCGGCCGCAGGGCGAAACGGATCCGCCGGATTTTAGCCAGTTGCCATTTGTGGATAAGCCGCGACTGCGGTATCACATAAGGGTCAGGTCAGGACGACCAGGCCCTAACAGATCAAACGCGTGTGGTGGATTGGGAGCACGCGGGGGAGCGGAGGGTTCTGGTTCACCGGAACCCTCCGTTTCGGTTTTGCATGCGCAGCATGTCGTGACATGTTGCAGTCCATCGCCAGACCATGTGACCACCGTCGGACAATCAGAGCATCGTCAGACCACCATCAGACCATCGCAAGGACCAGTCCCATCAACCCGCAGCCGATCGTGGCATAGCCACCGTCGATCAGCGTCAGCGCGCGGGGCCGGTTCGAAAATCCGTAGAATGTCGCGATCCAGGGCGTCACGACGAACAGCCCGATGCAGACCCCGGCAAGCAGGCCCTCGTCCATGTTGTCGATCCCGAAGCTGTCGAAGGCGTATCGCATGACGCTGGCCACCAGCAAAGCGGCGATCATCGCGGTGATATAGGGCACCGGGTCCGACGCATTCGCGGCACGTCCGGTCACCGGGTCGACCCGGACACCCGATGCCATGATCCAGCGCTTGCCCAGAATCCGGTACCACAAGGCTCCGAAGGCGCAGCTTGCAAGCGCGGCGGCGACGACTCTGAAAAGATCCATGCACCTACTCCAACCAGACCCGTAGTACTTGGATCCTTGAAGTGTGCCTCAACGCTGCGCTGCAAAACAAGTCTTCGCTGCACGGCAGAAGGGAAGAACCTGCAATTGGCGGTTGTCAGGCCGTGATGCCGGCCAATCCACAGACGATCCGCCATTCGTCGACGCTGACCGGTTGGACCGACAGGCGCGAATTCTTGACCAGCACCATCTCGGCCAGGGCCGGTTCGCCCTTGATCATGTCCAAAGTGACCGGCGTCTTCACCGGCTTCACCGCCTTGATGTCCACGCATTCCCAGCGGTCGTCGTCCGTGCTGCTGTCGGGATGCACCTCGGCGCAAACCTCGACGATGCCGACAACGGCCTTTTCGGTCTGCGAATGATAAAAGAACCCCAGGTCGCCCAGCTTCATCTGGCGCATGAAGTTGCGCGCCTGGTAGTTGCGCACGCCGTCCCATTCCTCGCCCGCATCGCCCTTGGCGACCTGGTCATCCCAGCTCCAGGTCGAGGGTTCGGATTTGAACAGCCAGTGGGCCATCAGCCGATGACCTTTTTCCAGGCCGTCAGTTCGACCGACGAAAACAGCGCCGCCTTGGCATAGGGATCGCCTGCGGCCCAGGCTTCGGCGGCAGCCATGTCGGCCACGTCCAGCACCACCAGCGACCCGGCCATCTCGCCCGCGTCGTTCAGCAGGGGGCCGGCCATCGCGACGACGCCGGTGCTGTCGATATAGGCCAGGTGGGCGTCGCGGTTGTCCTTGCGGACCTGCAGGGCGCCGGGCTTGTCCTTGGCGTAAAGGGCTACGAGCATGTGCTATTCCTCTTTCAACGGCCGGGCCAGGAGCATGTCCATCACCTCGGCCAGCGTCTTGGTTCCGTCCAGAAGCGCGACCACCCCGTCGGTGATCGGCATGTCTATTCCGCGCGTCCGGGCGACCTTGGCCACTGCGCGCGCGGTGGCCGCGCCCTCTACGGTCTGGGCCGGATCAAAGCCGGTGTCCGCACCGATGGCAAGGCCCAGCCGATAGTTGCGCGACCCATCCGACATGCAGGTCAGGGCCAGGTCGCCCAGGCCCGACAGCCCCGACAGAGTTTCGGGCCGGGCGCCATGGGCGGCGGCATAACGCACCATCTCGGCATAGCCGCGCGTCATCAGCGCGGCGCGCGCGCTGTCGCCCAGGCCCGCACCAATGGCACCACCACAGGCGATCGCCATGACGTTCTTCAGTGCGCCCCCCATCGCGGCGCCGATCAGGTCGTCGGTGCGGTAAAGGCGCAGCACGGGGGTCGACAGCAGGCTTTGCAGGTCTTCCGCGTCCCGCGAGGCCAGCGTCAGCGCCGTGGGTTTGCCGCGCGCGATATCGGCGGCAAAGCTGGGCCCGGTCAGAAGGGCAGGGCGGCAGTGCGGCAGAAGCTCTGTGATCACATCGTGGGGGCCAAGGCCGGTCTCCAGCTCGATCCCCTTGCAGCAGGCCACGGCGACGGCAGTGCCGATCCTGTCGCTGTATTTTGTGATCACACCGCGCAATTGCTGCATCGGAACCGCCAGCAACACCGCCTCGCTTCCGGCCAGCGCTGCGGCATCGGCTGTCACGTTCAGCCGGTCGGGCAGGGTAACCCCCTGCAGATACGCGGAATTCTCGCGGTCGGCCTGCATCCGCGCGGCACTGTCACGCGATCGGGTCCAAAGCGTCACCGGCCCGTTCCCGGCCAGGGCCACGGCCAGCGCCGTCCCGAAGGCGCCCCCGCCCATGACGCCGATCACGCCTTGGCCCCCTTCTTGCCGCCGCCGACAAGGCCAGGACGCGAGCTGTCCAGCGGCCAGCGCGGGCGGGCCGACAGATCCATCCCGTCGCGCAGACCCAGGCGGAACCGTTCGATCCCGGCATAGGCGATCATCGCCGCGTTGTCGGTGCACAGCCGCAGGGGCGGCGCGGTGAACCGCGCGCCGGCCTGCGCCGCGACCTGTTCCAGCGCCGCGCGGATCGTCCTGTTCGCGGCAACCCCGCCGGCGACGGCCAAGGCCGGGTCGGAGGGCGCCCGTTCAAGGTACAAACCCAACGCCCGCCTGGTCTTTTTCGCCATCACGTCGGCCACTGCCGCCTGGAACCCGGCACACAGATCGGCGCGGTCGGCACGGGTCAACCCGCCCTTTTCCTCGACGATCCCGTCGCGGGCGCGCAGCAGCGCGGTCTTCAGGCCCGAGAAGGAAAAGTTGCAATCGGGCCGGTCCAGCAGCGGGCGCGGGAACGCGAACCGTGTCGGATCGCCGGCCATCGCCTCGGATTCGACCGAAGGACCGCCGGGCTGGGGCAGGCCCAGCAGCCGCGCCGCCTTGTCGAATGCCTCGCCCGGGGCGTCGTCGATCGTGCCACCCAGGCGAGAGAAGTCTTCGGGCCCGTCGACCACCAGGAACTGGCAATGCCCGCCCGACACCAGCAGCATCAGGTAGGGAAAGACCAGACCATCGGTCAGCCGCGGCGTCAGCGCATGGCCGGCCAGGTGGTTCACCCCGACCAGCGGCAGCCCGGCGCCAAGCGCGATGCCCTTGGCCATCATCACCCCGGTCATGACCCCGCCGATCAGACCCGGCCCGGCGGTCACCGCCACGGCATCCATGTCGCGCAGCCCCAGCCCGGCCTGTTCCAGCGCCTCGATCACGCACAGGTCCAGCTTTTCGGCATGCGCGCGCGCTGCGATCTCTGGCACGACACCGCCGAAATCGGCGTGAATCTCGGCCTGGCCATATACGACCGACGACAGGATCCGCGTCCCGTCGCCGCCATGGCGCACCACGGCCGCCGCGGTATCGTCGCAGCTGCTTTCCAGGCCCAGAACTGTAAGCTGATCGGTCATCGGATCCGTTGCATCGTGAACAGACGGCAGGTAACACTCGTGGCCGTGCCAAACAATCCCGAGCCACCTCAACCCGTGCTGCTCCTGACCCGCCCAAAGGCGGCGTCCGAGGACATGGTCCGGCGGCTGGACCTGCCGGTGCGCACCATCATCTCGCCCATTCTGGAGATCACCGGCCGCCCGTTGCACGCCGCGCCGCAGGCGAAGGCGCTGATTTTCACGTCCGCGCACGGGGTTGCCGAAGCTGCGCGCCAGGGGATCGACCGCAGCCTGCCGGTCTTTACCGTGGGCGACGCCACCGCCGCCGCCGCGCGGGCCGCGGGTTGGCGGGCGGAAAGCGCCGGACAGACCGCGGACGAACTGGTGGACAGGTTGACGCGCGATCCGCCGCCGATCCCGCTGGCGCATCTGCACGGCGCCCATACCCGGGGCGACATCGCCCGGCGGCTGTCCGAAAATGGCCTGCGGACCGAAGCGCATGTGATCTACGATCAGACGCCCCGGCCGCTCAACTTCGAGGCGATTGAGGCGCTGAATGCTGCGCAGCCGGTCATTCTGCCTGTTTTTTCGCCGAGAAGTGCCGTACTGCTGGCCGAGGCGGGCAAACCGCTTGCACCGCTGCACGTCATCGCACTCAGTTCAGCCGTTGCGGAGGAGTTTCACGTGTCCGACATCAGCGCCCTGCATGTTTGCGCGGCGCCCACCCGCGCGGCGATGGATGCGGCATTAAAGGTCGTGGTGCGGGGCCTTTGTCGGGTTGAGAGGCCCAAGGGCGAGCACTAATATTCTTTAACGCAGGATACTGCGGCATTTCAGAATCGACGGGGAAGCAGCATTGGCCAAGAAAAAAGACGACACCCAGGGCTCTGAGATCCCCGAGGACAAGACCAGTGAAGGCCTGCCCGAAGAGGGCAAGTCGCCCGAGACAACGCCTGACATCGTCGACGCGGAATACGAACCGATTGCGGGCGCAAGCCCCGAGGCGGGCAGGACCGACGAGCAAGAGCCCGCCGAAACCGTCGATGTGGAAACGGTCGATGCCGAGCCTGTCGCCGACGAAAGCGTGCTGCCCGAGGAAGACGTCGGGGAAAAAACCGGCGAAGAGGTCACGGGCGAGGCGCCGGTAACCGACGACGTGATCATCGAAGATCCGCTGACCGGCGAAGAGCCGCTGATCGTGGACGCGGTGGATCCCGAAGCGGACACCACGCTGGATCCCGAGCCCGAGGTTGAGACCGACGCCGAACCGGATCCCGCACCGCCGGTCCCGACCGAAACGGTGATCGAAAAAACCGTGGTGCAAAAGCGCGGTTTCTGGCCGGTGTTCATCGGGGGCGTGATTGCCGCCGGCGCCGGTTTCGTCGCCGCCCGCGCGGATCTGCCGCCCAATGTCGAAGCCAGCCTTCCCGCCTTCCTGCGCGGCACCGACTACACCACGCCGATCGCCGCGCTTGAGCAAAGCAGTTCGACGCAGGCCACCCAGCTGTCGGAAACCGGTGAACAGGTCGGCACGCTCAGCGGTTCGCTGGACACGCTGTCGGGCCAGGTATCGGACATCGACAGCCGCCTGGGCGCGCTGCAGATCCCCGATATCGCCCCGCTTGAACAGGGCATTTCCGAGCTGAAGGATGAATTGGCCACCGTGAAGGCCGGCGTGGCCGATGCCACCAGCGGGGTCGAAGGCCTGACGCTGCGGCTGGACGCGCTGGACGTGCGCCTTTCAACTTTGGAAAAGCGTCCCATTGCTGAAAACCTCTCGGACGAGGCGATCGCCGCCTATGAACGGGAACTGGACGGGGTCCGCCGGGCGCTGTCCGACGAACGGGACACGATCCGCCAGGAATTCGATGCGCTGGTTGCCGAACAGGGCGACCGGATGAGCGGTATCGTCGACGACGAGAAGGCGCGCATCGACGGGATGCTGGCGGATGCGCAGGCCATGGTCGACGATGCCAAGACCATATCGGACAAGACCGCCAAGCTGCAGGAAGAAGCCGCGCAGGCCCAGAAGGTCGCCGCCGCCCAATCCGCCGTGGCGATCGTGCGCGGCGCGCTTGGCGAAGGCGATCCCTATGCCGACAAGCTGGCGCCGATCACCGAGGCGGGCGTCGACATCCCCGCCGCGCTGTCGGGTCCCGCCGAGGATGGCGTGCCGACCCAGGGCCTCCTGCTGGAAGACTTCCCGCCGGCTGCCCGCGACGCGCTGGATGCCGCGCGGCTGGACGACCCGAACTCGACCAAGGGGATCGGTGCGTTCCTGAAACGCCAGCTGGGCGCGCGGTCGACCACGCCGCAGGACGGCGACGACACCGATGCCATCCTCAGCCGGGCCGAGGCGGCGCTGAAGGCGTCGGACCTGGATACCGCTTTGAATGAACTTCAGGCGCTGCCGGACGTTGCAGCCGAGAAGATGGCCGATTGGGTCGCCAAGGCCACCCAGCGTCGCGATGCGCTGGCGGCTCTCGACACCGTCGCCGCAGACCTGAACACGAACTGAAGGATCCCCCATGCTCTGGTCACTCATCAAGGTCCTGGTCTTCGTCGCCATCGTCGCGGCACTGGCGCTCGGGGCGTCCTACCTGATCGAAACCGAAGGCGGCGTGCAGGTCACGGTCGCCGGGATCGAATACACGTTCGGCCCGCTGGAATCGGTTCTGGCATTGATCCTGCTGCTGGTCGGCCTGTGGATCGTGCTGAAGGTCGCGTCCTTCCTGGTCGCGTTGTTGAAGTTCCTGGCCGGGGATGAAACCGCGCTGTCGCGCTACTTTGACCGGTCGCGGGAACGGCGCGGCTATCGCGCCCTGTCGGAAAGCCTGATGGCGCTGGCCTCGGGCGAAGGCAAGGTGGCGATGAGCCAGGCCCAGAAAGCCGAAAAGCTGCTGGGCAAGCCCGAGATCACCAACATCATCACCGCCCAGGCGGCCGAGATGGCGGGCGACACGAAACTGGCGGCCGAGGCCTACAAGAAGCTGCTGACCGACAAGACGACGCGGTTCGTCGGCGTGCGCGGGATCCTGAAACAGAAGCTGGCCGAGGGCGACAAGGACACCGCCAAGAAGCTGGCCGAAAAGGCGTTCGAGCTGAAGCCGCGCCACGAGGAGGTGCAGGACATCCTGCTGCGCCTGCAGGCCGACACCCACGACTGGAAAGGCGCCCGCAACACGCTGAACGCCAAGCTGAAATCGGGTTCGCTGCCGCGTGATGTCTATACACGGCGCGAGGCGGTGCTGGCGCTGTCCGAAGCACAGGACATCATCGACGCCGATGCGTCGATCGAGGCACGCGAGACGGCGATCGCGGCGAACAAGAAGTCGCCCGACCTGATCCCGGCGTCCGTCATGGCGGCGCGGGCCTATATCAAGGGCGGCAACCCGAAATA
This sequence comes from Marinibacterium anthonyi, assembly GCA_003217735.2. GTDB lineage: Bacteria > Pseudomonadota > Alphaproteobacteria > Rhodobacterales > Rhodobacteraceae > Marinibacterium > Marinibacterium anthonyi. The sequence continues at coordinate 5,376,087 of CP031585.1, forward strand.
CGCCACCCGGATCCTGAAAAAGACCTGGTCGGTGATGCCGCATCCCGACCTTGCCGCCGCCTTCGCCGAAATCGCGCCGGAGGAAACCGCCGCCCAGCGGGTCGACCGGTTCAAGGTGCTGACGGACCTGAACGTGGATCACCCGGAAACCAGGATGCTCAAGGCCGAGCTGCTGATCGCGGCCGAGGATTTCCCGGCGGCGCGCCGCGCCCTTGGCGACCTGGTGGAGACCAAGCCGAACGTGCGCGTGCTGACCATGATGGCGGCGATCGAACGGGGCGAAGGCGCGCCCGAGGCCGTGGTGCGCGGCTGGCTTGGCAAGGCGGTCACGGCACCGCGCGGCATGCGCTGGGTCTGCGACAATTGTTCCCAGGTGCACAAGGACTGGATGCCGGTCTGTTCGAATTGCGGCGGCTTCGACACGCTCAGCTGGCGCGAGGCGCCCGATGACGCGGTCGGCGGCGCCCAGGGCGAACACATGATCCCGCTGATCGTCGGTGACGACCCGGCCGAGCCGGTTCCCGCCCCGGTGATGGAGCCCGAGGATGTCACGCCCCCCGTTCAGCCCAGGTCCGAGCCGGAGATCGTCGAAGACGTCCCGCCGCGTCCGGATGTCGAGCCGATCAACGGTGACACGATGGATGGGGAAGGGTTCCGAAAATAACTCTTTCCCCCGCACCTTCGAGGTGCTAATTCGCGCCCCACGACGGCTTTCGGGCCGTCGTGACGGTCATGGGGCCCTTGGCGGCCCCGGTCCGGCGCCGCTGTAGCTCAGCTGGTAGAGCACGTCATTCGTAATGATGGGGTCGGGGGTTCGAGTCCCTTCAGCGGCACCACTTCCTTCCAGAAAAAGCACTGTGCAGGTCCGCCTGGTTTCCGGGCCGATCCCTTGGCTTCCGGAACCTTGACGGCCCCCCGGACATCCGCCCGGGAGGCCGATCCGATCAGATCGGGTAATGCAAATCCCCGTCCTGCAGGGTGATCCAGCGCAGTTCGGTGAATTCGTTGACCCCCCAGGTGCCACCGAACCGTCCATAGCCCGAAGCCTTCACGCCGCCGAAGGGCATCTGCGCCTCGTCGTGCACGGTGGGGCCGTTGACGTGGCAGATGCCGCTTTCGATCCGTTTCGCCACGGCCAGCGCCGCCATCGTGTCGCGCCCGAAGACCGCCGCGGACAGGCCAAAGTCGCTTTCGTTGGCGATGCGCACCGCCTCGTCCACGGATCCCGCACGGATGATCGCGACCACCGGGCCAAAGCTTTCCTCGGAATAGATCCGCATGTCCGGCGTCACGTGATCCAGCGCCGCCGCGTTCAGGATCGTGCCTTCGCCTCCGCCCGCGATCAGTGTTGCGCCCTTTTCCAGCGCGTCGTTCGTCAGCATGCTGATGCGGTCCGCCGCCGCCGCGTTGACCAGCGATCCCAATGGCGCGTTGCCCTCGCGCGGGTCGCCCGCCGTCAGGCTTTCGACCTTCCTGGCGAAGGCCTCGACAAAGCGATCGCCGGCGTCGCCGACGGTGATGATCCGTTCGGTCGACATGCAGATCTGGCCCTGGTTCATGTAGGCTCCGAACCCGGCCGCCGCGACCGCCGCGTCGATGTCGGCATCCTCCAGCACGATCATCGGGGCCTTGCCGCCCAGCTCCAGCAGCGCGGGCTTCAGGTTGCGGCCCGCCAGCTCGCTGATCACCCGGCCGACCCGGGTCGATCCGGTGAAATTCACCCGCCGGATCGCGGGATGTTCGATCAGCGCCGCGACGATGTCCGGCGCTTCCTCGGGGTCGTTGGACACCGCGTTCAGCACCCCGTCGGGCAGGCCCGCCTCGGCCACCGCCTCGATGATCAGGGCGTGGACCCGGGGGCACAGTTCCGACGTCTTCATCACCACCGTGTTGCCACAGGCAAGCGGCGTCGCGATGGCGCGTACGCCCAGGATCACCGGTGCGTTCCAGGGCGCCATGGCCAGCACCACGCCTGCCGGCTGGCGGATCGCCATCGCCGTCGATCCGGGTCGGTTCGAGGGGATGATCTCGCCCTTGATCTGGGTGGTCAGCGAGGCCGCTTCGACCAGCATGTCGGAGGCCAGCATGACGTTGAACCGCGCCCAGGCCTCGGTCGCGCCGATTTCTTCCTTCATCGCCGCAACGATGTCGTTACCGCGTTTGGCGAGGTTTTCGGCGGCGGCCAGCAGCCTGCGGCGGCGTTCGCCCGGCGTGGTCACGGACCAGGTGGCAAAGGCGCCGGCCGCCGCATCGACGGCCCTGGCCACATCCGCCAGCGAGGCGGCGGCGGCTTCGGTCACCACGTCACCGGTCACCGGATTGGCCCGGGTAAAGCTGCGCCCGCCCTCGGCAGGGACATAGGCACCGTTGATATAAAGGTCGAGTTTGTGCATCCGGGGCTCCTGTTTACCTTGTCTCCGCGAGCGATCCGCCCAGGAAGGCGCGGATCACGGCAGGATCGGATCTGATCTGGTCGGCCGGCCCGGATCCCGAGATCCGGCCGACTTCCACGAGGTAGGCATAATCGGCGAGGTCGAGGGTCGCACGCGCGTTCTGCTCAACCATGAGGATGGTCAGCCCGGTGGCGCGGATGCCCGACAGCGCGGCAAAGACTTCCTTTACCACGATGGGCGCCAGGCCCAGCGAAGGTTCGTCCAGCAGCAGCAGATCCGGGTTCGACATCAGCGCGCGGCCGATGGCCACCATCTGCTGTTCACCCCCCGACATGGTGCCGGCGATCTGGCCGCGCCGTTGGGCCAGCTTTGGGAACAGGGCAAAGATTTCCCACAGGCGCGTTTCCTCGGTGTCGCGCGCGCGGGCGGGGATGGCGCCCAGGCGCAGGTTTTCCTCGACCGTGAAGCCGGGAAAGATGCCGCGGCCTTCGGGCACAAGGGCGATGCCTTCCTCGACCAGCTGATGCGGCGGCAGGGTCAGAAGCGACCGGCCGCGATAGCGGATGTCGCCGGACGCCGGTTTCACCCGGCCCCCGATGGCGCCCAGAAGCGAGGATTTGCCCGCCCCGTTGGCGCCCAGGATGGCGACCATCCGGCCCTTTTCGACGGTCAGCGACGCGCGGTCGAGCGCAACGTGTTTGCCGTAGGTGACGGTCAGGTCGCGAACCTCAAGCATCGGCTTCCTCCCCCAGGTAGGCGGCGATGACCCTGGGATCCGACAGCGCCGCATCGGTCGCCTCGTCGGCGATAAGCTTGCCCGAATTCATGACGACAACCCGGGGACACAGGGCGCGGACGGCGTCGATGATATGTTCCACCATCAGGATGGTCAGGCCGCTGTCGTGCAGCTTTTGGATCAGCGCGACACCTTCGGCCAGCTCGGTCGGGTTGAGCCCCGCAAGCCATTCGTCCAGCAACAGAACCTGTGGTTCGGCCGCCAAGGCGCGGGCCAGTTCCAGGCGTTTCTGGTCGATATAGGTGAGGTCCCCGGCATTGGCGCTGGCCCGGTGCGACAGGCCGACCATTTCCAGCGCCTCGCCCGCGACCTTGTCGGCGGCGTCCCCCCAATGGACATGGCGGCCGAAGACGGCTGTGATCATCACGTTCTCGGTCAGGCTCAGCGACGGCAGGATGCGCACCAGCTGGAAGGTCCGCGCGACACCGGCGCGGGCAATGCGGTCGGCGCGCAGGCCGGTCAGGGTCTGCCCGTCCAGCCGGATCGCGCCCGAGGTCGCGGGCAGGGCGCCCGAAACCAGGTTGATCAGCGTCGTCTTGCCCGACCCGTTCGGCCCCAGAAGGCCCACGATTTCGCCACGGTTCAGAGCAAACGACACGTCGTCCACCGCGCGCAGGCCGCCGAATTGCTTCACGGCATGGTCGATCTGAAGGAAGCTCATGCGCGGGCCTCCCTGCGGCGGGTGAACAGCCGTTCGCCTTCGGCCAGCAATCCGTTCGGCACCAGGAAGACGACGCCGATGAACAGAAGCCCCATGAAGATCGGGTAGGTGTCGGGGAAATGCGACGACAGCCATTCGAAGATCAGGAACAGCGGCACCGCGCCCAGGGCCGGCCCCCAAAGCCGGTTCGCCCCGCCCAGAAGCGCCATGATCACCGTCAGGAAGCTGACCGTCGGGTTGAAGACGATCGACGGTTCCACATAGACGTACCGCGGCGAGGTGATCGCCCCGGCCAGCGTCAGGATGACCGAGGACAGGACAAAGGCCACCAGCTTGACCCGGGCCAGGTTGATGCCGGAATGGGCGGCGACGGTTTCGTCATCGCCGATCACGCGCAGGGCCATGCCCAGGCGCGACCGGTGGATCCACGCGGTCAGCGCGATGGTCACCGCGCCCAACGCCAGCATCTGCCAGTAGATCTGTGCCGTGGTGACATCAAGGAAGATGTAGCGGCCCAGCGTGCCGGTGACGTTGACCTCGTACCAGGTGATCAGCTGGCGGACCAGTTCGGCCAGGCCGAAGCTGAAGATCACGAAATAGACGCCGCGCAGCCGCAGGGTCGACAGGCCCACGACCAGCGCCATCGCCGCGCCGATCAGGGCGGCGGTTGCCAGGACCAGCGGATAGGGCAGCACCTCGTTCAGGACGGCGACGGTATATGCGCCGGTGCCGTAAAAGGCGACGGTGGCCAGCGAAATGTACCGCGTCTGGCCGGAAAACAGCGCCCAGGCCGAGGCGAGCGTGACATAGGTGACGACGCCGATCAGCAGGCCAAGGCCGTAATCCGAGGTCATCATCGGCAGGACGGCCAGCAGCAGGAGGCCGATCAGGGGAAGGGCAACACGGATCATGAACGCGCTCCGAACAGGCCCTGGGGACGCCACAGAAGCACCAGAAGGAAGATGGCGAAGGTGGCGGCAAGTGTCAGGCCCGGGTCGATGGCGGTGGCCACGAAGGTTTCGATCAGGCCCAGGGCGAACCCGGCGGCCAAGGCGCCGGGCACGTTGCCGACGCCACCCATGATGACGATGACCAGCGCCTTCATGGTAAAGACGACACCGCCGGTGGCGGAAAACGTCTGGTACATGGAGATCGACGCGCCCGCGACAGCGGCCAGCGCGGTGCCCAGGGCAAAGCCCTGCCGGGCGACCCGGTTGGTATCGATCCCGACCAGCGGCGCCGATCCGGGGGTCAAGGCGACGGCGCGCATGATCAGGCCCCAGCGGGTCTTTTTCAGCGCGACGACCAATGCGCCGCCCACGACGACACAGATGCCGAAGGCGATCAGCCGGTTCAGCGCGACCGACACGCCAAACACGTTCACCCCCCGGTCGAGGTAGGAGATCGAGGTGAAGTTCGCTCCGAACAGCAGAAGCAGCACGCCCTGGATCAGGAACAGCAGCCCGAAAGTGGCGAGGATGCTGTCGATCTCCAGCCGCCCCGACGCGCCCGATCGGGCCACCAGCGGGCGCATCATCACCTGGTACAGAACCCAGCCCAGCCCGTATCCGGCCACCGCGATGGCGGGCAGGGACAGCAGCGGGGACAGGCCAACCCCCTGGAATAACGCGACAACCAGGAAGGCGGCCAGCAGGGTCAATTCTCCGTACGCCAGGTTCATGATCCGGGCGATGCCGTATTGCAGCGTCAGCCCCAGCGCCAGCAGCGCATAGGTACCGCCCAGCACGAGGCCAAGGATGAGCGTCGTCGTCAGCATGTCGAAACCTTGTCAGGGGCAGCCCGCGCCGTGGGGCGCGGGCCGACAGATTACCATTCGGGCTTGGGGATGACGGGGGCCGACGCGCCCGCCTTGTCCGACGGATTCACCGCGCGGAAGGAACCGCCCTGCCATTGCCCGACCCACCACAGGTCGCGCAGCTGGTTGTCCTCCAGCGTCACGTCGCCGACGACGGTCTGGAAGGTGCCCGTGGACAGCGCGTTGGCCAGTGCTTCGTGGTTCAGGCCGGCCCGTTCCACCGCCTGCGCCAGCATTTCCAGCGAGGCATAGGTGATGGCCGAGGCCCAGCTGTCCGGCGGGGTGCCGACGAATTCCGTGTGGCGGGCGAAATAGTCCTGGATCGCGGGGCTGTCGGCATCGACGCCGCCGATGGCCATGACGCCTTCGGCCTTGCCGTCGGCCACGCCCGGATAGATCGGGAAGGCGCCCCCGACCGAGATGTAGAAGACCTTGGGGTTGTAGTTCATCGACTGCGCCGTCTTGGTCATCCCGAAGGATCCCGGCGGGTAGGAAAACGCCACGAAACTGTCGGCGCCCGATCCCTGCGCCTCGCTCATGATCGCGGCGAAATCCGACGTGCCAAGGGGGTATGTCTTGTCATAGACCAGCTCGAAGCCCGCGTCTTCGAAGGCGGGTCGCGCGCTCTTGATCAGGTCGATGCCGAAGCCGTCGGCGACCGAAACGACCGCGACCTTGTCGTTGATCGTGCCGGCGTCGCGGGCCTTGGCCAGCACTTCCACCAGCCCGTTCGCGTAATCATGCCCGCCGCCCAGCAACCAGAAGCTGCGGTCCCAGCGCTTGGCGAATTCAGGCGCCTTGTCGGTCACCGCCGTGACGGCCAGCTGCGGATAACCGAATTTCGCCATCAGCGGCGCGATGGCCAGGTTCGAACCGGTCCCCCAGGGCGGCAGGATCAGGTCGACCTTGTCCTGCGACGCCAGCCGTTCGATCGACCGCACCAGGTCCTCGTTCGAGGACCGGTTGTCGTATTCCACGACCTCGATCATCTTCTGCGATCCGTCCGGCATCTTCAGCCCGCCGGCCTTGTTCACCGTGTCGACCCACAATTCGTAATTCGGGATCGTCGTGATCCCCGCGCCGGTCGCGTTCGGGCCGGTCCGCGCGACGGCATAGCCGATCGTCACCTTGTCCTGGGCGGCGGCCGCCCCGGCCTGAAGCCCCAGCACCATGGCGGCACCAGCCGAGAAAGCGCGCAAGGCTGCGCGCCGCGAAAATCCTGACATGTCGTCCTCCCTTGCGGCCCTCCTCTGGCCGCGTGTTGTCGCCCCGATGGCCGGTCGTGCGCCGGTCGCCGAAGCTGTGGGCCAAGGTAAACGCGGTTGCGCGGGGTTATAAATGCACTCACGGGGCGAATTCTTGTACGCGCGCTTGAGTTTCCCGTGGTTGCGCGCGGTCTGCCCGTGTAGTCTGCCCGTGTCATGCCGATCACCTACCGCAGCGCCCGCATCCGCCGTCCGACGCCCGGGCTGCACCGTATCCGCAGCCCGCTGTCGCGGATCGCCTATCAACTGCCGACGGGCGCGGCGCAGCTTCTGTGGCTGGAATACGGGACGGTGCGGCTGCGGTCCGGGACCGATCCAGGGGGTGAAGGGAACGGGCCGCGCCTGTTCTGGTGGGCGGATGGAGCCGGGCGCGAGATGGTGGCCGAGGCGGGCGCGCGGGGCACCTTGCTGTCGATCCCCGAGGTCGCGCTGACGCAGGCCTTGCCGACCTCGCCGATCAGCGACCAGATGCAGCGCACCTTGTCGCAGGACCTGGACCTGGCGGCGGACTCCGCGGGCCCGGTGGCGCGGCTGCTTGAGGCTTTCGCGCGGGAACGCCAAAGCGACGAACCGGGCGCGGATATCGCCACGTCGCACTACCTGACGCTGTTGCTGCTGCAGCTTTGGCGGCTGGCGCGCAAGGACCTGGTGAACCTGGGCGGCGCGCCGCAGGGGCTGTCGGAACGGTTCATCCTGCTGGCGGCCCAGCATGCCCGCGATCACCGGCCGGTGGAACGCTATGCCGCCGATCTGAAGGTCAGCCGCGATCGGCTTGGGTCGGCCGTGAAGCGCGCCACGGGGCTGTCACCGCGCGATTACCTGCACCGGCTGCTGCTGCGCGACGCGATGGAATTGCTGGCCGACACCGGCATGCCGGTGTCGCAGATCGCCTTTCGGCTGGGCTTTGTCGATCCGGCCTATTTCACCCGGTTCTTCAAGCGCGGCACCGGCCAGAACCCCGGCGCATTCCGCAATTCCGCCCGCCGCAAGGACCAGTCGCCGCAATCCTTCGCGGCCTGGCCCTAAATATCGCGCCGGTCCCGCGCCTGGGTGCTGAGAAACGCGGGATCCAGCATGTCGAGCGGCGCCAGATCGGCCACCAGCAGCGTTTCGCCGGTGCCCGCGCGGGCGATGGGCTTGCCGTCCGGGCCGGCGATGATGGAACAGCCGCCAAAGACCAGCCCGGCTTCGGCCCCCTGGAAATTGGCATAGACCACGGTGATCGCGTTTTCATAGGCGCGGGCGGGGACCAGCGTGTGGTTCACCACGTCGAACCCGGCGGGATTGGCGGTGGGGACCAGCAACAGCTTGACGCCCTGCGCCGCCAGGGCGCTGACATGATGGGCGAATTCCACGTCGTAGCAGATCAGCAGGGCGGCCTTGATCCCATCGTAGTCAAAGACCGCATAGGCATTGCCCGGCTGAAAGACGCGGTTTTCCATCGGTCCGAACAGCTGGATCTTGCGGTAATGGGCAACCTTCCGCCCCGTCGCGTCGAAGCAACTGGCGGAATTGTAGATGGCATCGCCATCCCGTTCCGCCCAGCCGATGGCCAGACCACAGCCCGCGTCCCGGCAAAGCCCGGCCAGACGTTTTTCCCATGCCCCGCCCTGTTCCTGCGCCAGACCGGCATGCAGATCGGGGCGGTTGTAACCGGGCAGGTACAGCTCCGGCAGAACGGCCAGGTTTGCGCCCGCTTGCGCCGCCGCAGCCAGGGCGCGTTCGATGCGGGCAAAGGCGCGCTCGATATCCCCGTCGGTGGTGGGGCTTTGGTAAAGGGCGATCTTCATGGGCGGGTCTCAGGCTGTTTCGGTGACGGGCAGGGCCTGCCCGTGATAGTCCATGTAAGCGCGTTGGATGGCAATCTGGTCGGCGATGAACCTGGCGTCGTGCCACGCCCCCCAGATGAAGGCCGATCCCCGCCGGGTCTGCCACGGCAGGCCCAGGAAATAGACCCCCGGTTCGCGAGACACGCCGCGCGCGTGCAGCGGGCGGCCCTTGTCGTCGAACGTGTCGACCTGAAGCCAGCTGTAATCGACCCCATAGCCTGTCGCCCACAGGATCGTGGTCACCCCGGCCTTGGCCAGGTCCAGATCCAGCAGCGGCGCGGTCACGCAATCGGGGTCCTTGGGCAATTGGCGGGCGGTCGGTTCCTCGGGCAGGTCGATGCCGTTTCGGGCGACATAGGCGTCGGCCTCGTCCATCAGGGAAAAGCAGTTGGCGTCACCGGCCAGCAGGTTGTCGGCCAGGTCGGGCGCGAACCGGATCCTGCCGTTTTCATAGCCCGCCGTCATCCCGACCAGGGTCATCCCCTGATGCGCAAGTGACCGGAATTCAACGGTTTTCCCGCCTCCCGCGCCGCTGACGGCGATGGTGACATGTTCGGTGCCCAGCCCCGGCGTATCGGCGTTCCACTTGCCCAGGACCCCCAGCCACCAGACGAAATCGCGGCCGCGATAGCTGCGCGGCGGGCGGTGATGCGGACCCACCGACAGGTAGACCTTGCGGCCCGCCTTCATCAGTTCCTCGGCGATCTGCACGCCGGACGACCCGGCACCCACCACCAGAACCGCGCCTTCGGGCAACTGGCCGGGGTTGCGATAGCTGTTGGAATGCATCTGCATCACCGGCGCCGTATCGGGCACCATCGGCGGGATGATCGGGCGCTGGAACGGGCCGGTCGCGGCGACGACGTTCTGCGACTCGATCACGCCGTCGGATGTTTCCACGCGAAAGCCCTGCTGCCCGCCCAGCTTGGTGACCCGCGTCACCTCGACCCCGGTGCGGACCGGCGCGCCGATCTTTTCGGCATAGGCGACGAAGTAGTCGGCCACGCTTTCCTTGTCGGGAAAGGCATCGGGGCCGCAGGGAAATTCCATCCCCGGGAAACGGTCGTGCCAGGCCGGGCCGTTGGCGACCAGGGAATCCCACCGTTCCGACCGCCAGCGTTCGGCGATCCGGTGACGCTCCAGCACGATATGGGGGATGCCTTGCCTGGTCAGGTGCTCGCTCATGGCGATACCGGCCTGCCCGCCGCCGACGACTACCGTATCTGTCCGATCCATACTGGGTTCCTCTGAAACTCTTCGCCACACGGTAGTTTACGGGACCGCTTCGCCGAAACATGGAATAGGTGAAGCTTTGCTTGGGATCAGGCTAAGATGCCTTAGTGCCTGCCTAATCCGTGGTGAGGCACTGCTTTCTTCCGCTGCGGCCCGCGACAGGCGATGCTGCCGGCGGCCCCGTCCGACTTCAGGAGACAAACATGGCGCACGAGCGCATCCGCACGTTCAACACGCGCGACACCTACCCGGAACAGAACCTTGACAACGACCTGGCGCAGGCCGTCGTCACACGCGGCGGCCGCACCGTCTGGCTGCGCGGCCAGTGCCCGCAGAACCTGGACGACGCCAGGAACATCGAAAGCCATGATCCGGTCGAACAGACCCACAAGGTCATGCAGAACATCAAACAGCTGATCGAGGAAGCCGGCGGATCGATGGAGCACCTGGTCAAGGTTGTCGTCTACATCACCGACGTGCGCCACCGCGAGGCGGTCTATCGGACCATGGGCGAATACATCAAGGGCGTGCACCCGGTGTCGACCGGCCTGGTGGTCAGCGCGCTGGCCCGGCCCGACTGGCTGGTGGAAATCGACGGCACCGCCGTCATTCCCGACTGATGACCTTTTCGCTGGTTGCCCGCTGCGCCGAGACGGGGATGTTCGGCATCGCCATCTCGTCCTCGTCGCCCGCCGTTGCCGCCCGCTGCGCCTATGCGCGGGCGGGCGTCGGCGCCGTGTCGTCCCAGAACGTGACCGATCCGACGCTTGGTCCCCTGACATTGAACCTGATGGAACGTGGCATGTCCGCGCCCGAGGCCATCGCCGAGGTTCAGAAACGCGGCAAGTTCATCGAGTATCGTCAGGTGCTTGCCGTCGATGTCGCGGGGCGGACGGCGATCCATTCGGGGCCCAATTCCCTGGGCATCTGGACGCAGGCGCAGGCGGAAAACGTCGCCTCGGGCGGTAACATGCTGGCCAATGACGGGGTGCCGCAGGCCATCGTCGACGGGTTCCTTGGCACCAACGGCCATATCGGCGACCGGCTGATCGCCGCAATGCGCGCGGGGCTCGCCCAGGGCGGCGAGGCCGGGCCGGTGCATTCGGCGGGCATGATGCTGGTCGACAAGGTGTCCTGGCCCGTGGCCGACCTGCGCTGCGACTGGACCGAGGATTGCCCGATCGAGGCCATCGCCACCGCCTGGGACGTCTACAAGCCCCAGCTTGACGCCTATATCCAGCGCGCGATCGACCCGCGCGAGGCGCCGTCCTACGGCGTGCCGGGCGACGAATAACCGATGCTTGAAAACCCCCGGGATCGCGGCCAAAGCTTGGACGGTTCAATTTCCCGGGGGTATCGGATGCTGAGGTACACCCTCAGGCAGCTGGAATATTTCGTCGCCGTGGGCGAGGCGGGCAGCATCGCGCGCGCGTCCGAACGGATCAACGTGTCCTCGCCGTCGATTTCCGCCGCGATCACCCAGTTGGAGGCCGAATTCGGCCTGCCCCTGTTCGTGCGCCAGCACGCGCAGGGCCTGTCGCTGACCCAAGGCGGGCGGCAGATGCTGGAACAGGCGCGGATTGTCCTGCGCGAGGCCGGCGCGCTGATGGATATCGCCGGCGATATCTCGGGTTCGGTCCGGGGGCCGTTGACGGTGGGGTGCCTGCTGACATTCGCGCAGCTGGTGGTGCCCGCCTTCCGGCGCGGGTTCGAAGACATCCATCCCGACGTCCGCATGCGCCAGCACGAGATGAACCAGGTGGAATTGTTCAGCGCGCTCAGGCGGTCCGAGATCGACGTGGCGATCACCTATGATCTGGACCTGCCGGCGGATCTGCAGTTCACCGGTCTGATGCGCCTGCCGCCGATCGCGGTTATGGCGGCCGATCACCCGCTGGCGGATCGCGAGAGTGTGGAGATCGACGCGCTGAAGGATCACCCGATGGTGCTGCTGGATCTGCCGCTGAGTTCCGATTATTTCCTGTCGCTGTTCGATCATACGGGGATGAAGCCGGTGATCACCGAACGCACCCGCGACATGGCGGTGATGCGGTCGATGGTGGGCAACGGGTTCGGCTATTCCATCGCCAATGTCCGGTCGCTGGAAGACATGTCGCCCGACGGCAAGCCCCTGAAGATCGTGCCGATTTCCGGGCCGGTCCGGGCGCTGCGCATGGGGTTCCTGACGGCGCAGGACGCCGACCGGTCGAACGCCGTGCGGGCGTTCATCGAATTCGGGATCGAGATGGTGCGCAGCGGCGGGCTGCAGCGGATCGGTGGCGCGCCGCTGGTCTGACAGGGCTTAGCCCCTGCCTAAGCAACGCTTTCGCAGCCCGGACTTTCCGGGCCGCACCGGCCGGGTCATGACGGGCCGGATCAAACCCAGGAGACAGAATTGCGCGACCCCCGCTACGACATCCTTTTCGAGCCGCTGCAGATCGGCCCTGTCACCGCCAAGAACCGCTTTTACCAGGTGCCCCATTGCAACGGCGGCGGCTATCGCGATCCGTCCGCGGCGGCGGCCATGCGGGGGATCAAGTCGCAGGGCGGCTGGGGTGTGGTGTTCACCGAGCAATGCGAGATGCACCACACGTCCGAGATCACGCCGTATATCGAACTGCGCCTGTGGGACGACCGTGACATCCCGGCAATCGCCAAGATGGCGGGCAAGATGAAGGAACACGGGGCGCTGGCGGGGCTGCAGCTGGCCTATTCCGGGATTAACGGGCCGAACCTGTACACCAAGGAGGTGCCGCGCGCGGTGTCTCCCGGGCCGATCCGGACCTTCACCAACGATCCGGTGCAGGCACGCGCCCTGTCGAAGGACGAGATCCGCGATCTGCGCCGCTGGTTCGTGACCGCCGCGAAGCGGGCGCAGATGGCGGGGTTCGACCTGATCTGCCTGTATGGCGCGCACGGGTTCGGCATCTTTCAGCACTTCCTGTCCCGCGCCACCAACATGCGCACCGACGAATACGGCGGGTCGCTGGAAAACCGGTCGCGCTTTGCCCGCGAAGTGGTGGCCGATATCCGTGATGCGGTGGGCGACACGATGGGCATCACCATGCGCGTGTCGCTGGACGAAACCATCGGCGACCTGGGCTTTTCCAACGCCGAAGTGCGCGAGTTCGTCGAGATGAACCGCGACCTGCCCGATCTTTGGGATCTGGCGCATGGCACGTGGGAAGATTGCTCCGGCCCGTCGCGCTTCAAGGAGGAAGCGGCGCAGGAAGCCTTGGTGCGCGGCATCCGCGAATTGTCGTCGAAGCCGGTCGTGGGCGTGGGGCGGTTCACCTCGCCCGATGTGATGGCGCGGATGATCCGGCAGGGGGTTCTGGACGCCATCGGCTGCGCCCGGCCGTCGATTGCCGATCCGTTCCTTCCGAAGAAGGTCGAAGAAGGCCGGATCGAAGATATCCGCGAATGTATCGGCTGCAACATCTGCATCACCGGCGACATGACCATGTCGATCAGCCGCTGCACCCAGAACCCGACCTTCATGGAGGAATGGCGCAAGGGCTGGCACCCCGAACGGATGAACGCGCGCGGCGACAGTTCGAATGTTCTGGTCGTCGGCGCCGGCCCTGCCGGGTTGGAGGCGACGCGGGCACTGGCCGAACGTGGATATGATGTGGCCATGGCCGAGGCTGGCACAACACTTGGGGGGCGCGTGGCGCGTGAACGGTTGTTGCCGGGGCTTTCGGCCTGGGGGCGGGTGGCCGATTACCGGGTCTACCAGATCGGCCAGAAGCCCAATGTCGAAACCTATTTCGACAGCGAACTGGACGCCGACAGCATCCTGGACTTCGGGTTCCAGCACGTCTGCATCGCCACCGGCGCGAAATGGCGCCGCGACGGTGTCGGCCGCCAGCACGTGGTCGCGATGCCCATGGATGCCGCGATGCCGGTGCTGACGCCCGACGACATCATGGATGGCCAGCGCCCGTCGGGCCACGTGGTGATCTATGACGACGATCACTATTACATGGGCGGTGTCCTGGCCGAACTGCTGCGCAACGAAGGCTGCGCCGTCACCATCGTCACGCCATCCGCCTACCTGTCGGACTGGACCGTCAACACCCTGGAACAACACACGATTCACCGCCGGCTTGCCGAAATGGGCGTGGATATCGTGTTGAACCGGGGGATGATTTCCATCGCCGCCGACCATGTGATCACAAATTGCACGTACACCGACCGGGCGATGCCGATTGCCTGCGATGGCGTGATCATGGTCGCTTCGAAACTGGAAAACAACGGGCTTTACCGGGCGCTGAAGGCGCGCGAAGACGATTGGGCGGATGCCGGGATCAGGTCGGTGAAGATCATCGGCGATGCCGAGGCGCCCGGGCCGATCGCCTGGGCCACCTATGCCGGTCACCGCTATGCCCGCGAACTGGACACGCCGGATATCGGCGACGCCCTTCCGTTCCGCCGTGAAATCGCCGAGCTTGCGGCGGACTGACCGGAGCGTCAAAGACAATCACGAACGGCCTTTCGGGGCCGCCATACCGAAGGACCTTGCCGCATGACCCAGACCCTGGACATCCTTGACCGGCTCATCGCCTTCGACACGGTCAGCGCCAAGTCGAACCTGGCGCTGATCGCCTATGTCGAAGACTTCCTGAAGACCCGGGGCTTTGCCGTCACCCATATCGCCGATCCAAAGGCGGAAAAGGCCGGTTTGTATGCGAAAATCGGGCCCGAGGGCGCAGGCGTGATGCTGTCGGCCCACACCGATGTCGTCCCCGTCGAAGGCCAGGTCTGGACCCGCGATCCCTTCCGCCTGACGACCGAAGGCGACCGGTTGTACGGACGCGGCACCACCGACATGAAGGGCTTTCTGGCCTCGATGCTGGCCGCCGCCGACCGCGCCACGACCCGCGAGCTGAAGGAGCCGCTGAAGCTGGCGATCTCTTACGATGAAGAAATCGGCTGCCTGGGGATCGCCAACATGATCGACGCGCTGGAACCCGCGCTGGGGGCGCCACGCGCCTGTATCGTGGGCGAACCGACCGAGATGGAGGTGGCCATCGGGCACAAGGGCAAGCAGGCGCTGAAGGCGATCTGCCACGGCACCGCCGGCCATTCCGCGCTGGCGCCGCGCTTTGCCAACGCGCTTTACGTGGCCGCCGACCTGATCCAGGGCTTGCGCGCGCTGCAGGACGACCTGGCCGAAAACGGTGCGCAGGACGATGCCTATGCGGTGCCCTACACCACCGTGCACGCCGGGCGGTTGAACGGGGGGATGGCGCTGAATATCGTGCCGGACAGGGCGGAATTGCTGTTCGAATTCAGGCACCTGGCGGCCGACAGCCCCGATATGCTGATGGCGCGGATCACGGCGCTGGCAGCCAAGGTATCGGCCCATTACGACGCCGATCCGATCGAGATCGAAAGCTTTTTCGCCTATCCGGGCCTTGCCACCGAACCCGATGCCGAGGTCACGCGCCTGGTTCAGCGGCTGGCCCGCACACAGACCCTGACCAAGGTCACCTACGGGACCGAGGCCGGGTTCTTCGACGGGCGCGGCGTTCCGACCGTGGTCTGCGGGCCCGGATCCATGGAAGGGCAGGGGCACAAGCCGGACGAATACATCGACCGCGCCCAGCTTGAGGCCTGCGATCAGATGATGGATGCGGTTCTGGACGACCTGGCCTGACGGGTCGTCCTGTTCCGCGTCAGATCGCCCTGTCACCGGAACCGGACGTCGCCGGGCAAGTCATCCAATCCTGTTCCCGCCGGTCCACCCGGCACCGACTGACCCGGAGACATGCCTTGGACTACGACCCGCCCGCCACGCCAGACCGTTTCGCCCCCCGTTTCGCCGAAGTCGCGACCTTCATGCGCGCGCCGCTGGCGGCCTCGCTTGAAGACGCCGATATCGGCATCTTCGGCATTCCCTATGACGGCGCCCTGACCAACCGCGCCGGTGCGCGCCACGGGCCCCGCGAAGTGCGCAACCAGTCGTCGCTGATGCGCGCGGTCAACCATGCGACGCGGGTGGCGCCGTTCGATCTGGCGCGGATCCGGGACATGGGCGACGTGCCGCTGACCGCGCTTTTCGACATCGAAAGGACCCATGACCAGATTGCGGCCTTCGCCCTGGACCTTGTCGGTGCGGGCATCACGCCGCTGGCCATTGGCGGCGATCATTCCGTCAGCCTGCCGCTGCTGCGCGCCGTGGCCAAGGACGGGCCGGTGGCGATGATCCACGTGGATGCGCATACCGATACGCTGGACGATTTCTTCGGGTCAAAATTCAACCACGGATCGCCCTTCCGGCGCGCGCATGAAGAAGGTCTGATCGACCCCAGGGCCACGATCCAGATCGGCATCCGGGGCACGCAGAATTCGTCCGAAGGTTGGGATTATTCCGAAGCCGCCGGCATGCGCGTGGTCTTTTGCGAGGAATTTCACGCCAAAGGCCCCGAGGCCATCGCCGAGGAAGCGCGCAAGCTGGTGGGCGGCAGGCCGGTCTACCTGACCTACGACATCGACAGCCTGGATCCGGTCTATGCCCCCGGCACCGGCACGCCCGAGATCGGCGGCATGACGACCCACCAGGCGCAGGTTCTGTTGCGGGGGCTGCGCGGGTTGAACTACGTGGGCGCCGACCTGGTCGAGGTCTCTCCGCCCTTCGACAACGGCTATGTCACCTCGCTGGCCGGGGCGGCGCTGGCCTATGAAATCCTGTGCCTTCTGGCGGAAAGCCGGGCGGGGTGACCCCCGCCCGCAAGGGTCAGTAGACCGACGCCAGCCCTTCGGGTTTCAGCGATTTGCGCACGATGACGGTGGCGCCATGGACCGCGCGGGAATGCAGGTCGATGACGTCCTGGTTCAGCATGCGGATACAGCCCGATGACACCGCCTTGCCCAGGTATTCCGGCTCGCACCCGCCGTGGATCCGGTACAGCGTGTCCTTGCCGTTCTGGAACAGGTACAGCGCGCGCGCCCCCATCGGGTTGTCGGGGCCCGGATCCATGCCGCCGTTGGCGACGGAATAGGGGGCCAGGTTCGGGTGCCGTTCGATCATCGTGTCGGGCACGTTCCAGCGCGGCCATTTCCGGCAGAACTGAAGCCGCGCGACCCCGTCCCATCCGAACCCCGCCGCGCCGACAGACACGCCGTAGCGGATCGCTCTGTCGGGGGTTTGGATGAAATGCAGGATGCCGGCGTCGGGATCGACGATGATCGTGCCGGTGGTCTTTTCGGGCGTCTTGTCGGGCCAGGGATTGGCGATTTCGGTCCGCCACAGGCGGGGCGGCACGACGCCTTCGGGGATGGCCGGGACGGGGTAGGGTTCGTCGGTTATGGGCCCGTAGAAGGCGGGAAGCGGCGGATTGACGGGGATGTCGGCGGCACGTGTGACGGTGTCCTGTGCGCAGGCGCCAAGGGTCGTCGCCGCACCAAGGGCGACGAAGCTGCGTCGGGTAAGCATGTGAATTCCTCATATGACTGAACGGGTTGGCGCGACATGCGCCGGGCTCCGGTCAGCTGGAACGAGGAGGGCTGCGCGGGACGGCGGGCAGATGGCCGCTGGCGGTCAGCGCCGCTTCGGGACGCGGGCGGTCCTCGTCGGGGCGGTGGGACAGGGTCAGGTCATCGGGCAACAAGGCTGCGGGGCCGCAGGGCGATCCGGGCAGGGTCGCCGTGCGGCAGCGCTTGTGCTGGGGGATCTTGGTGACGGTCGGCAGGTCCTGCTGGGCCTGGACCGCGACGACGGCAGCCTGCGCCGGGGGGGCCGCCATGTAGGCGCCCCAGGGGAACATCATGACCATCACAAGCAGGGTCAGGGAGTGGCGCAGGAACCGCATGGCGTCAGGGTCGCCCGGATCGGGGCAAATGTCGATGGGTCAGAGCACGCGCGCCAGGAAACTTCGCGTGCGTTCGTGGGCGGGCGCGGTGAAGATCTGCTCCGGTGTCCCACTTTCGAGAATTTGTCCTTCATTCAGGAAGCACACCTTGTCGGCGACCTCGCGCGCAAAGCTCATCTCGTGCGTGGCCAGGATCATCGTCATCCCGTCGGCGCGCAGCTGGCGCAGCACGTCCAGCACTTCGCCCACCAGCTCGGGGTCCAGCGCGGACGTGATTTCGTCCAGCAGCAGGATGTCCGGTTCCATCGCCAGCGCCCGGATGATCGCGACGCGCTGCTGCTGTCCGCCGGACAGCGCATCGGGATATTTCTCCATATGGCTTTCCAGCCCGAAGCGGCGGAACAGCGCGCGAACCGGGCCTTCCAGCTGCGCGGGCGTCAGGGCTTTCACCCGGCGCGGCGCCAGCATGACGTTCTGCACCGCCGTCATGTGCGGGAAAAGGTTGTAGGACTGGAACACCATCCCGACCCGTTGCCGAATGGGCCGGGGATCCAGCCCCGGTTCGGCGATGTCCACGCCGTCCAGGAAGATCTCGCCGTCATCCAGCGGTTCCAGCAGGTTGATGCAGCGCAGAAGGGTCGATTTGCCCGAGCCGGAGGCGCCGATCAGGCAGACCAGTTCGCCCTTGCCGACATCCAGGTCCATGCCCCGGATGACGTCATTGTCGCCAAAGCTTTTGCGCACGCCGCGGATCGAAAGAAAGCTCATCGCCGGGCCCTTTGCCGGTTCATCAGGTAATCGGCATAGCGGGTGGCGGGGATGGTGACGGCCAGGAAGATCAGCGCGGCGCCGACATAGGGCGTGAAATTGGCCATCAGGGACTTGTAGACGCCGGCCTGGCGAAAGATCTCCACGGGTCCGATGAAGGACAGCAGCGCCACGTCCTTTTGCAGGGCGATGAACAGGTTCATGTTCGCCGGCACCACGTTGCGCAAAGCCTGTGGCAGGATCACGTAGCGCATCGTGTCGGTGTCCGACAGGCCAAGGGATTGCGCGGCGGCGCGCTGGCTTTGGTGGATGGAATCGATGCCCGACCGGATGACCTCGGCCACGTAGGCGGCATAGGTCAGGATCAGCGCCAGCGACCCCCAGATGTAAGGCGAATTCCACGGGCGCGGCAGGCCAAGGCCCGGGATGCCGAAGCCGATCAGGTAGATCACCAGGATCACCGGCAACCCCCGGAAGATGTCCGTATACAATGCCCCGAAGGCGCGCAGCGGGAACAGCACCGGATTGCGCACGTCGCGGCACAGCGCGATGGCCAGCCCCGAGATGGCGATCAGCGGCGCGCACCAGGCGAAGATGGCGATGTCCATCAGGAAGGCGTCGAGCAGCCCGGGGAAGGTTTTCGCGAAGACCGGGCCGTTGAAGAAGCTTTTCTTCACGGCCGCCCAGCCCGGCGCCAGCGGCACCAGGATCACGATGGCCAGCACGATGGCGGTGGTCGATCCGGCGGCGATCAGGGTCGCCCGGCGGCGCAGGCGGGATTCATACAGGGCGCGGCGGGTGGGCGCCGCGCCTTTGGGGGACAGGGTCATCGGGACATGTTACTGGATGACGGGAACGCCTGTGGCCTCCTGCAGCCACCGCGCCTCGATCTTGGCGATCTCACCGCTTTCGGTCAGGGCGGTGATCGCGTCGTCCACGCATTCCTTCAGCGGATTGCCCTTTTCCATCAGCAGGCCGAACTGGTCGGGGTTCTCGGCCCGGTCGGCGGGGAACTGGCCCAGCACGACGCCGCCGTCCAGCACCACGGCCGCCAGGTACAGCGCGGTCGGCAGATCGAACAGCGCGGCGTCGATCTGGCCGGCCTGCATGGCCGCGGTCACGTCGGTGTTGTCGCTGTACAGCATCGGATCCTTGGTGGGCCCGACGATCTGCATCAGCATCGGAACGGCGGTGGTATTGGCATCCGCGCCCCAGATCAGGCCCTTGATCGAGTCCATCGTCGGTTCGACACCGTTGTCCACCACCGATTGCGTGGTCAGCACCGCCATGGCCGAGGTGTAATAGGGCAGCGAGAAATCGACCATCTCCTGCCGTTCCGGCGTGATGGAAAACTGCTGCATGTTGAAGTCGAAGTTCTTCGCCCCGGGCTGAATCGCCTCGTCGAACGACGTGCGGACCCATTTCACCTTGTCCTTGTCGAACCCCATTTCCTGCGCGACGGCATAGGCGATCGCGGCCTCGTAGCCCTTGCCGCTTTCCGGCTTGTTGTCGGCGACCCAGGGGTAATAGGCCGGGTTGCCGGTGGCGATGATCAGCACGCCGTCGGTCCGCGTCTTGCCGGAGGCGCAGCTTTCATGCCCGGCGGCAAGCGCCAGTCCGGGGGCGGTTCCGACCGAGACGGTGATGGCGCAAAGGGCAAGGGTGAGCGATTTCATCGGCTGTGGTCCTCGTGACTGTCCCGAAAAGGTTGCGGGCAGGTTCCGTGGCGCGGGGCTGTTTGTCCAGCCCCAACGCTTGGGTAACGGTGGGGGGCGGGCCCTATTTGACCTGCGCCTGAGCGACGTCGATGCGGTTGCCGTCGGGGTCGGCAAAGACGAAGGCGCGCAGGCCATACTCCTTGTCCTGAATCCGCTTGATGATGCGCAGCCCGTGCTGCTGGCACAGGCGATAGGCCAGGTCGGCATCCGACACCATCAGGTGCGCGACGTTGACCGGCGCGCCCTTGTGGTCGGGCTTGAGGATCAGGTGCAGTTCGGCGGCGTCCCTTTTGAGGATGACAAAGCCCACCGGGTCGCCGTTCTGAAAGACCGTCTCGAAGCCGAAGACAGCGGCATAGAGCGTGCATGCGGCAGGGATATCGCGGACGGGCAGGGTGGGGGCCATGCGGCCAAGGTGCAGGGTGTCGGGGGAAGTCATGGCAAAGCCTCGTGGATGATGTGCGGCCTGTCCGGGCCGGTCGGTGCCGGTGGCTTCGGATCAGGGGGCGCGAAACAGGGCGGTGCCTGGGGCAAGGTTACGCCGGATGCGCCTTGCAAATCAACGGGCTGGCGTGGGGTCAGACCGAAAAAGCCAGCACCTGGCTGATCTGGGTCAGCCCGCGCCCGGATTGCGCCATCCAGGTGTTGAACGCCGTCTGCACGGCGGCCATGTCGCGTTTCGACGTGGGCGGCTTGGTCACCACCCCTTCGGCGATCAGCCGCGCGGTGACGTCCTGCGACAACACGAAGGCATCGCGCCCCATGAAGCGCAGCATCCGCTGCCCGGATCCGCCACCCAGCCGGCTGCCCCGTTTGACCAGCACGTCCAGCAGGCCCACCTGGTCCTTTGCCGGCCAGGCGGCGACAAAGGCGCCCATTCCGCCGTGGTCCTGCGCGATGTCCAGCACAAAGCGCGCGTTGTCGATGACCGATGCGATCTTGGCCCCGTTGCGCACGATGCCCTTGTCGGCCAGCAACCGGTCCATGTCCTCGTCCCGGTAAAAGGCGACGCGGGCCGGGTCGAACCCGTCGAAGGCGGCTTCGAATCCGGGCCACTTGGTGTCGATCACCGTCCAGCTGAAGCCGGCCTGGAACACGCACCTGGCCATCATCGACAGCCACCTGTCATCGGGGATCGCCGCCAGCTCCTGCGGGGATTTCGGAACCGACAGCATCGCTTCAAGCGCCTCTGCCCCGCCCTTTCGGTCCGCGGCAATGTCATGGATCTGCTGGAAATCGCGCATGTCAGGCCCCCCGATGCATCAAGTTGCACCGGGTTGCAGCAGGCCCGAGGGCCGCGGCGAAATCAAGGGACAGCTGTGCGGGTTGTTGCCCGACGGCCCGGATTTGATCACCTCTTCGCCACTTCCCGTGCGCGCCCGCCTGCACGATTGACGCAAGGCATCATCCTGTGCCCACTGCTGCCATGACGACAAACCCCGACCCTGCCCGTGGTTTCCCCGAAGACGAATTCCGAACCCGCACGGCACGTATCCGCGCGGGACTGGCCGATGCCGGCCTGGACGCCCTGCTGCTGACGACAGAGCCCGAGATCCGTTATGTCACCGGCTTTCTGACGCGATTCTGGGAAAGCCCGACGCGGCCCTGGTTCGTGATCGTGCCGCTTGGCGGGGATCCGGTGGCGGTCATCCCGTCCATCGGGGCGGATCTGATGGGGCAGAGCTGGGTGAAGGACATCCGCACCTGGATTTCGCCCGATTACGAGGATGACGGCGTTGGCCTGCTGGCGCGGACCCTGCGCGAACTGGTGGGCGGGACCGGCACCATCGGCGTGCCCTCCGGGCCCGAGACGCATCTGCGCCTGCCGCTGGACAGCTGGGCGGCGCTGCACAAGCGGATCGGCGATCGCCGTATCCGCGGTGACAACGGGCTGATGCGGCGTCTGCGCATGGTCAAGTCGGCGGCCGAGATCGCCAAGATCGAAACCGCCTGCGCCATTGCCGGGCGCGCCTTTGCCCGCGTGCCGGAAATCGCCCGGCCCGGCGTGCCCCTGGACGAGGTCTTTCGCCGGTTCCAGATCCTGTGCCTTGAGGAAGGCGCCGACTGGGTGTCCTACCTGGCCGGGGGCGCCGCGCCGGGGGGCTATCGTGACGTGATCTCTCCGGCCGATGCGCGGCCGCTGGCGGTGGGGGACGTTCTGATGCTGGACACCGGGTTGGTGCACGACGGGTATTTCTGCGATTTCGACCGGAACTTTGCGATCGGACCTGCGGATGGCGCGGTGAAGGACGCCCATGCCCGGCTGATCGCAGCGACCGAAGCCGCATTTGCCCGCGCCCGCCCGGGTCGCCGGGCCAGCGACCTGTTCCACGCGATGGATGCAATTCTTGAGGTCGGGCCAGAAGCCGGGCGGCTGGGTCACGGGGTGGGCATGCAACTGACCGAACCGCCGTCGCTGATCCCGGCCGATGAAACGCTGTTGCAGCCGGGCATGGTGCTGACGCTGGAACCGGGGCTGGACCTGGGCGGCGGCCGGATCCTGGTGCACGAGGAAAACATCGTCATCGAAGACGGCGGCGCCCGCTGGCTGACCACGCCGTCGGCCCCCGCGATCACCGAGATCCCCGCATGAGCCTGCCCTATCGGCTGGACCCGGGGCGCCCCGTCCAGATCGGGCTGATCGTCCTGCAGGAAGACGAGACCATCGAGGATGATTTTCGCCGGCTGATGCCATCGGACGTGACGCTGATGGTGTCGCGGGTGCCGTCCGGCCGCGATGTCACGCCCGACAGCCTGCAGGAGATGGAGGCGCATCTGTCTGTCTCGGCCTCGCTGTTCCCGCGAGGATCCGCCCTGAAGGCGATGGGTTACGGCTGCACTTCGGGCACGGCGCAGATCGGCCCGGCGCGCATCGCGGCGAGGGTGGCCGAGGGCGGACCGACCTGCCCGGTGACCGAACCGGTCACGGCGCTGATCGCCGCCTGCCGGGCGCTTGGCCTGCGCCGGCTGGCGCTGTTGTCGCCCTATGTCGCGCCGGTTTCGGAACGGTTGCGGCAGGTGCTGGGGGCCCAGGGGCTGGACACCCCGGCCTTTGGCAGCTTTGGTGTGTCGCAAGAAGCGATGGTGGCGCGCATCGACGCGCCGTCGCTGATCGACGCGGCCTGCGCGGTGGCGCAGGGGGAACAGGTGGACGGGCTTTTCATGTCCTGCACAAACCTGCGCACGCTGGGGGCAATTCCGGTTCTGGAACAACGGCTTGGCCTGCCGGTCCTGTCATCGAACCTGGTGCTGGCCTGGCATCTTCTGACGCTCGCGGGGCTGGCGATGCCCGCTGATCGGCCCGGCCGGCTGTTCGCGCAGGACATGGGCAAATCCCGAAAATTGGACCCGTTAAGCGGCCCTTAATGCCTCACCTGCTAGACCCGACGTGGGTGAGAAAAGGTGGTGAGATGGCTGCGCAAGGCAACGAAGCGCCGGTCATTATCAAGAGGAAGAAGGTTGTTGGCGGCGGTGGGCACCATGGTGGGGCCTGGAAAGTCGCCTACGCGGACTTTGTGACCGCGATGATGGCCTTCTTCATGTTGATGTGGCTGTTGAACGCAACGACGGAAAAGCAACGCAAGGGTCTGGCGGATTACTTTTCGCCATCCGTTCCGATCAGCCGGGTGACCGGCGGCGGCGACGGCATGTTCGGCGGCCAAAGCGTGTTTTCCCAGGATTCCTTTCTTGAGATGGGGACCGGCGCGGCGTCGGTCCATCCGACGGAATCGGACAAGTCCCGCGGGGAAAGCGGCCTGCTGCAGGACGGCGACGAAGCCGCCGAGACCGAGCAGACCCTGAAGGAGACCGCGGACAAGCTGATGGGGCGTGGTGGCGAAAGCATGGTCACCAACGAGATGCTGAAGCATGTGGTCACCCGGGTGACCGACGAAGGCCTGATCATCGAGATCCACGAAACCGACGACGCCCCCCTGTTCGAAGGCGACACCGATCGCCCGACAGCGCTGTTGCGCGACATCGTCCGCATGATCACGCGCGTCATCGCACCGGTAAAGAACGACCTGGCCATCGATGGGCATCTGCGGGCGCATCCGGTGGTTCTGGCCAATGATCCGGCCTGGGACCAGTCGACAAGCCGGGCGCACAGGGCGCGCGAGTTGTTCGAATTCGCCGGGGTCGAGCCCAAGCGCATCCGGCGGGTGACCGGCAATGCCGACCGCGAACTGGTGGCCAAGGACCCGATGTCGGTGCGCAACAACCGGATCGAAGTGATCCTGCTGAGAAAATGACGAGAATAGGTGGGATTTGATTTGTTAGCCCGGCCTTAATCCGAAGCACGCTAGCTGTTGCTGCAACACGCGCTTGTAGCAACAGAAAGGTGCATTCATGTCCATGTCGTCCTCCCTCAACGCCGGTGTCTCCGGCTTGCAGGCCAATTCGACAAAGCTGTCCACGATCTCGGAAAACATCGCCAACGCGTCGACCTACGGGTTCAAGCGGGTCGAAAGCAGTTTCGACGCCATGGTTATGGGTTCGGGGTATTCCTATACGGCCGGCGGCGTCTCGGCCTCGACCATTCGCCTGATCGACGAGGCCGGCTCGCTGGTGACAACCAACAACGCCACCGACATCGCCATTCGGGGACGCGGATTCGTTCCCGTCACCTGGGAACCCGACTTTGCCGCCGGCGGGTCGGAAATGCTGCTAAGCCGTGGCGGCAGCTTCCGCATCAACGAAGACGGGTATCTGGCCACGGAAACCGGCCTGCTGCTCATGGGGTGGCCCGCGGCCGAAGACGGATCGATCCCCAATTTTCCGCGCGACACGTCGGACGGGCTTGAGCCGATCCAGTTCAGCCTCAACCTGACGGGCGATCCGACGACCTCCGTCTCGATGAGCCTGAACCTGCCGGCCGTCGATACCGAGGCCGGAACAACCGGCGAATCCTACGAGCTGACGGTCGAATATTTCGACAACCTTGGCCGGTCGCAAAGCATCACGCTGGAATTCACGCCGACGGTTCCGGCCACCGGCACGTCCAACGAATGGACCGTGGTGATGACCGACAGCGCCCAGGACGACGCGGTGATCGGCGAATACGTGATGACCTTCGAAGACAGCCGGACCGCCGGCGGCACCATCCAGTCGGTGGCGACGGTAACCGGTGGGACCTATGATCCCGTCGAAGGCACGATGATCGTCAACGCAGCCAGCGGACCGATCGAATTCGACATCGGCGCGATCAACGACGCCTACGGCCTCACCCAGCTGTCGGACAGCTTTGCGCCCATTTCGATCAGCAAGGACGGATCGCCGGTCGGCAACATGGTCTCGGTCGAAATCGACGAGAACGGGTATGTCAACGTTCTGTATGACACCGGCGTGACCGAAACGCTGTTCCAGGTCCCGATGATCAACGTCGCCAACCCCAATGGCCTGGCCCCGCTCAGCCAGCAGACATACCGCGCCAACAACGCCAGCGGCACCTTCTTCCTGTGGGACGCAGGCGACGGGCCGACGGGGACGATCGCGTCCTATGCGCGCGAGGAATCCAATGTCGACATCGCGTCCGAGCTGACGGACATGATCCAGACGCAGCGGGCGTATTCCTCGAACGCGAAGGTCATCCAGACCGTCGACGAAATGCTGCAGGAAACCACCAACATCAAGCGCTGAGCGCTTTAGGAGGACCGGAGTATGTCTCTTTCCGCCGCATCCAGGAATGCGATCAGCGGCCTGACGATGGCATCGCTGACCACGCGCCTGATTTCGGACAATATCGCCAATGCACTGACCCCGGGATACGGGGTGCGGACGCTTGGGTTGACGTCCGACCACGACGGCAACGGTGTGCGCGTCCTGGGGATCACTCGGTTCACCGACCCGGTCCTCCTTGCGAACCGCCGCGAGGCCGACGCGGCCTACGGCAAGAATTCCATAGCGGCGACCTTCCTGTCGCGGGTCGAGGGTATCGTCGGCCTGCCCGACGATGCCTTCTCGCTTTCGGCGCGGGTCACCCAGTTCCAGACCGAATTGCTGGAAGCGACCAGCCGTCCGGATTCGGGCATCCGGCTGGACCAGGCGGTCCAGTCGGCTGCGGACCTGGCGACGGCCATCAACAAGGCGGCCCGCGACGTGCAGACCCTGCGCAACGAGGCCGAGATCGACATCACCCAGCAGGTCGACCGCCTGAACGAACTGCTGGTGCAGGTCGATGAGCTGAACGTCCAGATCTCGAAGACCGCGATTGCCGGAAAATCGACGGCGCCGCTGGTCGATCGACGCCAGGTATTGATCGACGAATTGTCCGCGATCGTGCCAGTCCGCGAGGTGCGGCGCGACGATGGGCAGGTGTCGCTTTATTCCACCGGCGGCGCGATCCTGCTTGACACACAGCCGGCCGAAATCGGGTTCACCCGGGTCAATCTGGTCAGTGAATTCAGCTCCATCGACACGGGCACGCTGTACGGGCTGACATTCAACGGCCGCGACATCGCGACCGACCCCGACAGCAGCAACCTGCGCGGTGGCACGCTGATCGCCGCCTTCGAAGTGCGCGACGTCACTGCCGTCGAAATGCAGAACCGGCTGGATGGCATGGCGCGTGACCTGGTCGAACGGTTCGAGGATGCTTCCGTCGACGCGACCCGCGGCGCAGGCGATCCGGGACTTTTTACCGACAATGGCAATGCTCTGGATCCGCTGGACGTTCTGGGCCTGGCCCAGCGGCTCGAACTCAACGCCGCCATCGATCCCGACCAGGGCGGCGAAACCTGGCGCCTGCGCGACGGGTTGGGCGCCGCCACCCAGGGAAGTGTGGGCGACGCCAGCCTGATCATCGACCTCATGGACGCGATGGAAAGCTACCGGACCGCGCCCACTGCCATCGGCACGGGGAGTTACAGCGCCACGGGCCTGGCCGATTACATCAGCTCGCTTGTCAGCACCGAGGCGACCAGTGCCGAGGCGGACCAGAGCTATGCCGCGATCCAGCAAAGCGAGATGATCTCGCTTGAAGATGCCGACGGGGTCGACAGCGACGCCGAACTGCAATCCCTGATGATCATCGAACAGCTTTATGCCGCCAACGCCCAGGTGCTGCAAACGATCGACCTCATGATGCAAACCCTGCTGGAGATCTGATAAATGGGCCAGTTCACGATCGGGGACTTGTCCCAATCCACCCTCATGCGCCTGCAAAGCACGCGCATGAAGACGGAACTTCTGCAATTGACGCAAGAGCTTGCCACAGGCGTCGTGACCGATGTCGGCGCACATCTCAGCGGCGACATCGGCTATTACGCGGACGTGGAAAAGAACCTGCGCCTGCTGGACGGGTACGACCTGGCCGCGAACGAGGCCAACCAGTTCGCCGATGCCACGCAGGCGGTGCTGGGGCGGATCGGCGATCTGCTGGGCTCGTCCATCGAAAGCGCCCTGCCGGCGACGGCGTCCTCGTTCCAGGACGTCCGGCAACATGCGTCTTCGGACGCGCGCAACGACCTTGAGACGGTGATCGACGCGCTGAATTCCACCTCTGTCGGGCGCAGCCTGTTTGCAGGCGTGGACACGAACGGCAACGCGATGATTTCGGGCGATACCTTTCTTGCCACGGTGAAGGCAGCGTTGCCGGCGATTACCGATCCGGCCAGCCTTGCTACGGCGGTGTCGGACTGGTTTTCGGATCCCGCGGGGTTCGATGCGATGGCCTACGCCGGATCGACCACGGATCTTGCGCCCGTGGTGATCGGCGAGGACGTGACCGTGCAGATGGCGGTGCGGGCTGACGACGACCGGCTCAAGGTGGTGATGGAGGGGCTTGTCCTGTCGGTCCTGGCCACGGATTCGGATTATGGATTCGACGAGCTCGAGCAGAGCGCGGCCTTTGACAATGCGCTGACCCGGATGTTTTCGGGCCAGGCGATGCTGACCGCGATGCAGGCCGACATCGGCGCCGCGCAGGAACGCATCGAAACGACGAGAACGCGAAACGCGGCTTCGCGGATCTCGCTGGAACAGGCCCGGGTCTTGCTGGTGGGCGCTGACGCCTTTGAAACCGCGACCCGGCTGGACGATGTCCAGGTTCGGCTTGAAAGCCTTTACGCCGTCACCGCGCGCATGTCGCGCCTATCATTGGTGAATTACATCTGATGCGTCTTTTCCTGACCCTTCTGCTGATCTTCCTCCCCGCAATGCTTCCGGCCTCTCCGGTCCGCCTCAAGGACCTGGTGGAATTCGACGGCGTCCGAGGCAACGACCTGGTGGGATACGGGCTGGTGGTCGGGTTGAACGGCACGGGCGACGGGTTGCGGAACGCGCCCTTTACCGAAGACATCATGTCGACCATCCTCGAACGGCTCGGCGTGAACGTCACCGGAGAGCAGTTTCGCCCAAAGAACGTGGCCGCCGTGCTGGTCACCGCCAGCCTGCCGCCGTTTTCGCGGGCCGGATCGCAGATCGACGTGACCGTGTCGGCGATTGGCGATGCCAAAAGCCTGCTGGGTGGAACGCTGGTGATGACGCCGCTGAACGCGGCGGACGGGCAGATCTATGCGGTGGCACAGGGCACCGTGCTGGCGGGCGGCGTCGTGGCGGAGGGCGCCGCGGCCTCGGTTACGACAGGTGTACCGACGGCCGGTCTGATCCCTTCGGGCGCGCGGGTCGAGCGCGAAATCGACTTTCAGCTGTCGTCGCTGAGCACGGTCCGCCTGGCCCTGCGCGAACCGGATTTCACCACAGCCGGTCGGATCGAGGATGTCATTAACCGCGAATTCCGGCGTGACGTTGCGATCATGCGGGATTCCGGCACGGTCGAGCTGGACATTGGCGCGACACGAACCGAATCCACGGCGCGCGCCCTGCAACGGGTTGAAAACCTGCTGGTGGAACCGCAGCTGAAGGCGCGTGTGGTTGTCGATCAGCGGTCCGGCACGATTGTGATGGGCGCTGATGTCCGGATCTCACGCGTGGCGGTTTCCCAGGGCAACCTGACCCTGCGGGTCGAAGAAGCGCCGATCGCTGTACAGCCGAACCCCTTTTCGGAAGGGCAGACCGTCATCGTTCAACGAACCGGGGCAGATATCCAGCAGGAGCCGGGGATAAGCCTGGCGGAGGTTCCCGAGGGGACGTCGTTGTCCCAGGTGATCGGCGGGCTGAATGCGCTGGGCGTGTCGCCGCGCGACATGATCGATATCCTGCAGGCGATCAAGGCGGCAGGTGCATTGCATGCGGAATTCGTGGTGCGATAGCTGCGCGATCCAAGAGCCCGACCCCGGGAAAATGCCCATAATCGCATTGGGTTGGTGTGTTCGACGACAGTTCGGGCATCTGCCCTGAGGTGTATCGTCAAAACCGTGGAACAGGTGCTCAAGGATGTGCGGTTGGACAGGGCGTCCGCCACGGTTCCGCGGTGCGACCGGTCAGGCCCGCCCGCAGGCATCGTCGTGCACGGCGGTGGCCTGGTTGCGGGCCTGCGCGCGGGCGCGGGCCGCGACGACCAGCGCGCGGAAGACGGCGCGCTGACGGCGGGCGTAGAACAGGTGTTCGGGGTGCCATTGGACCCCCAGGGCAAAGGGATCGCGCACCCGTTCCACCGCCTGGATCATCCCGCTTTCGTCGCGCGCCGACACCCGCATGCCGTCGCCCAGCCGACAGACCGCCTGGCTGTGCAGGGCATTGACGCTCATGTCCTGCTGCCCGGCGATGCGGGCCAGGTGGGTGTCGTCAAGCACGTCGATGCGGCGTCGGGGCAGGATTGTCCGGATCTTGCGGTCGGCCCCGTAGGTGGTCCAGGCATCCTGATCCAGATCGCCGCCAAAGGCGACGTTCAGCATCTGGGCGCCACGGCAGATTCCAAGGATGGGGATGTTGCGCGCGATCGCCTGTTCGGCCAGGCTCCGCTCCAGGTCGTCCCGCGCCGGATCCAGACGCACGCCAACCCCGATCACGCTGTCGCCACCGTAAAGTTCGGGCGAGATATCGTCGCCGCCCCCAATGATGATGCCATCGACCTTGTCCAGGTCCGCCGGACGCGACACGCCCCACCGAAGGCCGCGACCTCCGGTGAGCCAGAGATTGAGGTTGACCAGCGGGAAGATCCGCCAGCCCGATCTTTGCGAGGTGGTGACCCCGATCGTCGGTCGGATCATGCGGCCGTCTTCTGACCTTCGTCGCCCAGACGAAGCGCCACCTGCGCCGCCCATTCGTTGCGCGGTTCGCCCCAGAGGATTCCGGTCGTGTAGCGGAAGGCCTGCCAGTCGTCGCACAGCGCCCCGAGCAAATCGGGCGTGTCGGCCAGATGTTCGATGTGCATCCAACCTTCCCACGGGACGGCCAGTGACCAGTCGGCTTCGTCGATGCGGCAATCCGGCAGGCGGTAGTGAAAGGCCGGGCGGGCCGACACGGCGGTCGCATTGGGTACGACCACGTCGAACCGGTCGGGATGCAGGTGCTTGAACACCGGCATCAGGTCCAGCCCGTGGTTCCGGGTCTGCGTATGATCGGCGTAGATCGAAAACAGGTCCAGAAGCGAGGCATCGGGTTCGTTGACCAGCGCATCCACCAGGCTGTGCGGCCAGGGCGAGACAAAGGGCAGCACGCGCCGGGTGGTATCGACCGGATGCGCATGGTGCAGCCAGTCTTCGAGCAGCGCGTAGGCCAGAACGATGCGCGCCGTGCGCACCGGATCCTGGGGCATCTCGGGGTTCAGATGGACGCCGAAGCCAAAGAACAGCCCGTCACGCGAACCCTGCGCGCCGGCCGCGCGGTAGGCACGGCGCAGGCGGTCCAGCTGGGGCATCTGTTCGGGCGTCAGCGGCGGGGTAATGACCTCGACGGGAATGACACGACGCGCCAGGTCCAGGCCCATTTCGATCAGCGGGCGGGCCTTGGCCTTGCGCAATGCGGTGTCAAGTTCGACCCTCAGCGTTCCGATCGACGTATCCCGCACCTCGTAGGTGCGGTGGCCGATTTCCACGACTTTGCCGCCCAGGGTCCTGGCGGCCAGCTCTGCGGCGTCATCCTCGATCAGGCCCGAGAATTCGATTTCGACGCCGCAACGCCGCTCGGACCCGGCAGGATCCGGGAAGGTCGGATAAGGGATGGCTGGCTGATGTTTCATAGTCGTCGAACGCCGCTTGGCTGATTCGGGTTCCACTCTGCCGGCCGAAATGTAGGGACCCCGATGCCGCTGTGGCAACGGAAGCCCAGTGGTCCAACCGTGTTTTCGGGATCCGTTTCGGCCCGGGATGCCGGGTTCGGATCGCCTGATCGGACGGCGTGAAAGCCCGTTCAGCCGCCGTCAGCCTGCCTTGAATCCGGGCTCGCCCAGGATCGCGCGGATGTGGTCTACGTCGTAGGGCTTGCGCAGGACCGGCGCCGGAGGATAGGCGGCCAGCACGTCTTCGTTTTCGCCGTAACCCGTTGCCATGACGAAAGGAATTCCGCGTTCGGCACAGGCTTCGGCCACCGGCAGAGAGCTTTCGGTGCCGAGGTTCACGTCGATCAGGGCAAAGCGCACCGGGTGCCGGTCGAGCACGGCAAGCGCCTGTGCCACCGAAGGCGCGGTGTGAACCGTGGTGGCGCCCAGGTCGCTTAGCCCGTCGGAGGCATCGAGCGCGATGATCATGTTGTCCTCGACCACCAGGGCGTGACCATTGAGCGCAACAGGCGGTGCCACGGGCGCAGGCGTCGTGCGGTCGGCGACGGGGTCGGCCAATTCCTCGGCCGTCTGGACCATGGATTGCGGCAGGCGGAACCGGGCGCGCAGGCCGGTGACGCGGAAATCGACCTCGGCCTCGCCCTTCAGCTCGAACGGAACCGACCGTTCGATGATCGTCGTCCCGAAGCCACGCCGTTTCGGCGCCTGCACAGGCGGGCCGCCGCGTTCCTCCCAGGTGATTTCCGCCGCGCCGTCGGGATCCAGGCGGACCGACACCGCGACCGTGCCGGAACTGTCGCTGAGCGCGCCGTACTTCGCGGAATTGGTGACCAGTTCGTGGATGACCAGGGCCATCGTGGTGAAGGCGGCGGGCGACAGGTCGATCGCGTCGCCGGTCAGGCGGATGCGGTCGGCCTGGTCCGAGAAATAGGCGCGGGTTTCGGTTTCGACCAGGTGGCCCAGCGGCACCCAGGTCCAGGACTTGCGCGTCAGCTGGTCATGCGCGCGCGCCAGCGAATGGATCCGGGCGTTCAGCACATCGGCATAGGCCTCGACCGTGTTGGCATCGCCCCGGCCCTGGCTGACCAGCCCCTGGATCAGGTTCAGGATGTTGCGCACCCTGTGGTTCAGCTCGGCGATCAGCAGTTCCTGCTGTTCCTGCGCACGCTTGCGGGCCTGGTTGGCCTCGTCCGACAGTTTCAGCACGATTTCCAGCAAGGTCACGCGCAGGGCATTGGCGGCCCGCACCTCGTTCGCGCGCCACGGGGCGGAGGTGCCGCGCACGACCTCCTGCCAGGTCTCGAAGCTTTTGCGGGGGGTCAGGCGGGCGCCGTTGGGGCCCAGTTCGGCGGGCTTGGTCGGATCCCCGGCCCAGGACACCGATCGCGCGATCTCGCGCCGGAACAGCACGATGTAATCCCGCGGTTGGCGCGAGATCGGCAGCGCCAGCAGGCCGGCGGCGCGGTGAACGAAATCCTCGCCCGGCGGATAGTGGCGCGAGATGCAGTCGGTGGAATGGATCGTGCTGGCCTGGGCGGTATTGAGGAACCGCACAAGACCCAGGAATTCCTCTTCCGAGGGGGTGGCGCCGATGGCGCGGAACTGCCCTTCGGCATAGGCGACGATCCCGTCGAATTCGACGACTTCCTCGATCGCGTGGGCGATGGTTTCAAGGCTGTCCAGCACGTCGGGTTCGCTGGTCATCTGGGCCAGCAGCCGGTCGTGCATGTCGCGGGCCTGGTCCATCTCGGTCAGCTCGGTTCCCATTTCCAGCTGGGTCAGTTCGTAACTGAAAAGCTGGCCGAACAGTTCGGCGGCGCTGCGCGTTTCGTAATCGACGTAATGGGGGGCGTTGTGGTGGCAGGCGAACAGGCCCCACAGCTTGCCCTTGCTGATGATCGACACGGACATCGACGCCGCGACGCCCATGTTGCGCAGGTATTCCAGGTGGATGGGCGACACCGCGCGGGTGGCCGACAGCGACAGGTCCAGCGGCTGGCCCGAGGGGCCGTGCGCCGGCAGGATCGGGACGGTTTCGGCATCGACGTCGGCGATGATCCGCAGCAGGTTGCGGGTGTAAAGCGTGCGCGCCTGGCGGGGGATGTCGCTGGCCGGAAAGCGCAGGCCCAGGAACGGGGTCTGACCGGGGTCCATCGCCTCGGCCAGGACGGTGCCGGACTCGTCTTCGTTGAAGCGGTAGACCATGACGCGGTGAAAGCCGGTCAGCGCCTTGAGCCCGCGCGCGGCCTCGCGCGCCATGCGTTCGACGGTGGTCTGGCGCTGGATCCGGCTGATCAGGGCGCGCACCAGTTCGCTGTCCTCGACCCGGTCGCTGCGGTCGTCAACGCTGGCCTCGAATTCGAAGACGAAGAACCGGCCCGACCGGTGGATCGAGATGTCATAAAGCCGCCCGTCGCCCAACACGTCAAAGCCGAACAGCCGCGCGACCGCGTCGTCATGGGTCAGGATCTGCAGCCGGGTGCGCAGGTCGTGCACCGTGCTGGCCGGCAGGATGCCGGACAGCGGCTGACCCACCAGCGCGTCGATCTCCTTGTGGACCAGGCCTTCGATGTTGGCCGAGGCATGGGCGACGATCCAGTCGGGCGACACGGCCATAAGCATGCCGAAGGGCTGGACATGGCCGATGATGTGGATGGGTTCGCGATCGCAGTTGGTCAGGTCGATCGTTTGCGCGGAACTGGGGCTTCCAGCTGCGGGATTACTGGCGCTCATCTGTGTCTTTCAGGCAATGCGTCGTACGGAGGGGCAACATATCGGCACTGGCGCAAAATAACCGGAAGATTCGAATAATGTCATCCACAACACAATCTGCCGTGTCACCCTGGGGCGGCATGTTGCAGGTTTGCTTACAGAAATCCCGCCAGGCATCGGCCTGTGCGGGGGCTTCGAAGTAGTTGTTGGCCCGCCGCACAAGCGGGTCGGCGGCCCCGGCCCAGATACGCTTCAGGAACGACGTTCCAAGCCGCGATCCAAGCACGACGTAATCGACGGCGAGCGCCGAGATTTCGCCCGGAAAGGCGGGCGCCGGGGGAAGCGGTGTGGCGTTCAGGATCGCCAGGTCGCGCCGCAGGCGCTCGGCGAGGTCGGCGGCGATATCGGCCCCTTGGCCGGTGCATGCGGCCAGGGCCGAAAAGCCGCGTTCGTTGATGCGCAGGAAATCGGTCAGGCCATCGGCATGGCACAGCGACAGTCCGCCCAGCCGGTCGTCAAGCGCGTGGTGCAGGCCGGCACTGTCGCGCCGCATGCGGTCGCGCAGCGAATCCGAAGCTGTCGGCGTGTCGTCCAGTGTCAACTCGGAGCCCCCCGATGGTCGTGGCGGCTGCGGATACCCATCCGCGAACGGTCTGTCGACGGGGGATGCGCAAAAAGTGTGGTCACGGTTAATGCCGCCGCGGTCCGCAAGGCGTCGGGCCTTGGGCACTGGGGAAGTCTGTGGTCGACGTCGAAGAGCAATTTCGTAGCATTCAGCCTGGATCACACCGATGCTTAACCATGTTTAACCCCCCTTTGTTCCCATCGTTTTGAAATAGTTTTCGCGTGACGGCCCGGCGCCGGGCGGGGCGCGCCGGCGCCGGGTTCCAGTTCGTCGAAATTGGCGTAGCCGGTCATGACGTTGAACATCGAGCCTGAACAAGTGATGTCGCCCGGCAGGTTGTCGATGCCGGGGTCGTCCAGGGGCGTCAGGTCGACATTGACGACGCGGTGACCCTGATCGCGCAGGTAGCGGCAGACGTGGCGCCCGGCCTTGCCCGAACTTCCGCTGAACAGGTTGCGTATGGTGGTCCTCCCTTGCCCCCATCGGGGCCGTTTGGGGTAACAGACTGCCGGGAGGACGGGCCGGGGACAAGGGGTGGCGGTGTCGATGCCAAGGGGGCGCCGCGACCCATGTCCGCCGATCGGGGCAGGCATGATCGCCCGCGCCCTTCCATTCCCCGCGTTTCGGAATACAACGGTATACAGAAACTGACGTGACTCGCCCCTGAATGTCCTCCCTGTCTTCGACCCTTCGTCGTCTGCTGACCGTCGCGCTGGCCGCGGTGGGGGTGGTCGTGTTCAAGCTGGCGGACCTGCCGCTGCCCTTTCTGTTCGGGCCGATGTGCGGCTGCCTTCTGGCCGCGCTGGCCGGCGCGCCGCTGAAGGGGCTGGGCGAGGTTTCGACGGCGTTCAGGACCATCCTTGGCGTGGCGATCGGCGCGTCGATCACGCCCGAGGTGGTGGGGCGGCTGCCGCAGATGGCGCTGTCGGTGGCGCTGATCCCCATCTACATCGCGGTGATCGGCTGTGTCGGCGTGCCGTTCTTCCGCAAGGTCTTCGGGTTCGACTGGGCGACGTCATGGTACGCGGCGATGCCGGGCGGGCTGCAGGACATGGTGATCTTCGGCACCGAAGCCGGGGGCGACATGCGGGCGCTGTCGCTGATCCATGCGACGCGGGTGCTGATCATCGTGTCGCTCGCGCCGCTGATCATGACTCACGGCTTCGGCGTGTCCCTGTCCAACCCGATCGGCGCGCCGGCGTCGGATATTCCGCTGAAGGAACTGGGGCTGATGGCGCTGGCGGCCATCGTCGGCTGGAAGGGCGGCGAACGGATCGGTCTGTTCGGCGCGTCGATCCTGGGGCCGATGATCGTGACGGCGGTGCTGTCGCTGTCCGGGCTGATCCATTCGCGGCCACCGGCGGAATCCATCGTGGCGGCGCAGTTCTTCATCGGGATGAGCATCGGCGTGGGCTATGTCGGCGTCACCCTGCAGGAATTGCGGCGGGTGGTCAGCGCCGGAGTGCTGTTCGTGGTGCTGCTGGCGGCGCTGGCGGCGGTCTTTACCGAACTGGTCGTGCACCTGGAACTGGCGCATCCGGTCGAAGGGTTTCTGGCCTTCGCGCCGGGCGGGCAGGCCGAAATGACGGTGCTGTCGATCATCGCGGGCGCGGACCTGGGGTTTGTCATCGTGCACCATCTGACGCGGGTGCTGATCGTGATCACGGGCGCGCCCATCGCCGCGCGCTTGATGCGGCGGGACGGCGAATAGCGGCGGGGCCGGGCAGCCCCCGAACGCTCCCGCCCGCCCACCCCGCGTCCGGGGGCTGCCCTGTGCGCGGACCCCGGACGCGGCAAGGCTGTCCCCGATCCGCGGCGCGCCGTTCCCGATAATGGAGCCATGCCGCGCTGCAGAACGCGCCGACGCCGGTGACGGCCTGCGACAGGTCGCAAGCGAAATTGACAGGGTTTGCCGCAGAATAGAGGACTTGGCCGGATCGCGTGCCTGACCGGCCGCCACCAGACATGTTCAGGGAACCCCAAATGACGACTTTCGTCCTCACCGTCCAATGCCCGTCCAAGCGCGGGATCGTTGCCGCGATCTCGGGCTACCTGGCCGATGCCGGGTGCAACATCACCGATGCCTCGCAGTTCGATGACACGGAAACCGGCCGTTTCTTCACCCGGATCACCTGCATCCCCGAAACCGGCGCCACGCTGGACAGCCTGCGCGCGGGCTTTGCGCCCATCGCCGAAGTCTTCGACATGCAATGGGGCATCCACGACGCCGCCGAACGGATGAAGGTCATCCTGATGGTGTCGAACTTTGGCCATTGCCTGAACGACCTGCTGTATCGCTGGCGCATCGGCGCCCTGCCGGTGGATATCGTCGGCGTGGTGTCGAACCACCTGACCTACCAGAAGCTGGTGGTGAACCACGACATCCCCTTCCACCAGGTGCGGGTCACCAAGGAAAACAAGCCCGAGGCCGAGGCCCGTCTGCTGTCCATCGTCGAGGATTCCGGCGCCGAACTGGTTGTGCTGGCGCGCTACATGCAGATCCTCAGCGACAGCCTGTGCCAGAAGATGTCGGGGCGGATCATCAACATCCACCATTCCTTCCTGCCGTCCTTCAAGGGCGCGAACCCCTACAAGCAGGCCTATGAACGCGGCGTGAAGCTGATCGGGGCGACGGCGCATTACGTGACCGCCGACCTGGACGAAGGCCCGATCATCGAACAGGACACCGTGCGCGTGACCCATGCGCAAAGCGCGTCGGACTACGTGTCGCTGGGCCGCGATGTCGAAGCCCAGGTGCTGGCCCGCGCGGTGCACGCGCATATCCACCGCCGCTGCTTCATGAACGACGACAAGACGGTCGTCTTCCCGGCAAGCCCCGGGTCCTACGCATCGGAACGGATGGGCTGACGGGTCAGGCCGGCCCGCAGGGGGCCGGCCGTTTGCCGGGTCAGTAAAGCAGGCCGGTGATGTTGCGCACCGCCGCGCGGCGGTTGGCGCGTTCGTCGGTCAGCACCGAAACCTTCAGGTCGCTTTCGCCGTAGCCCTGGGTGATCAGGTTCTGCGGCGGCACGTTGAAATACTGCGTCAGCGCCAGCGCCACGGTTTCCGCCCGCCGGTCCGACAGGGCCAGGTTGTAGCTGGCGCTGCCCACCGCATCCGTGTGGCCTTCGATCAGGAAGACCGCGTCGGGTTCCTGTTCGATGATGTCGCGCATCGACAGGCCCAGCGTGCTCAGCGCCTTTGCCTGGCTGGGCTGGATCGCGGCCGAGCCGGTGGCGAAGGTCACGGTGTCCAGTTCCACCTGCGGCGCCAGCGCGCGGACCTGCTTGTAATCGCGGATCTGCTGCAGCGAAAAGTGGCGGGTCACGTCGCCGGCCACGGCATTGCGCAGCGCGGCTTCAAGCGCCTGCTGATCGTTCAGCGACGGGCGGGCCTGCTTGGCGGCCAGTGTTTCGACCGAGGGCAGGGCGTCGAAATCGACCGGATCGGCCTGCTGGGTGTCGTCGAACAGCACGACCTCTTCGCCATCCTGGGCCCGGATCACGCTGCGGCGCAACACGGTGCCATCGGCGGCGCGCACGGTGATGGTCTGGCTGCCGTCCTCGTAGGATACGGTTTCACGGGTGGAACCGTCCTGAAAGGTCTGGCTTTGCACCTGCGCGCCGGGCTGGCGCAGCAATTCGTCGTCGTTTTTCAGCACTTTCAGTTCGCCATCGCGTTCCACGACCACCCGGTCGCCGGAATTCGACACGACCTCGTCGCCATTGTTCAGGATGGTGCCAACCACGGCAGCGCCCAGCCCGGCCAGCAGCGCCTTTTCGAACGTCGACAGGCGCTTGTCGTCTTCCTTGGGCGCATCGACGGTCTCGTTCACGGCGGTGTCGAAATCCTGGTCGGCCTTGCGGACGTCGTCTTCGTTCACCGTTTCGGTTTCGGTTTCCGCCTTGGCCTGTTCCTTGTCATCGGAACGGGCAGCGGCGATGGCTTCGCGACGGTCCGCACGGACCTGGGCAAGGCGCTGACGCTGCGCGTCGGTCAGCTTGCGCTGGCCGGCCTCGCCCACGGGCTGGTCATCGGTCCCGGCTTCCGCCTTGGCTTCGGATTTGGCTTGCGCCTCGGTCTTGGGGCGTTCCGAAGCCGCGGGCGCGGCCGCCTCGGTGGTCGCCGCCTTGGCCTGATCGTCCTTTGCCTTGGGCTTCTGGGATGTTGCGGGGGCTGTGGTTTCAGCCGTCGCCCTGGTCCCTGTCGCATCCGGCTTGGCCTCAGGCTTGGCCTTGGGCTTTTCCGAAGCGGCGGGCGCGGCGGCTTCGGTGGCCGGCGCCTGGGTCACATCCGGGGTTTCAAGCGGCTGGCCATCGGCGGTGGCCAAGGCGATCACCTGGTTGCGCACCACTTTCGGCGCGGCCTGCAGCGCGGCTGTCATGTCGTCCCCGCCGCGTTCGATGCCCCGGCGAATCGCCCCGGCGGTGCAATTGGGCACGTCACCGGGGACGGGCGTGTCCGCCTGGGCGGTCGGATCCTGAAGGTACTCCATCAGCTCGATAGACAGCAGGCGCGGGTTGTCGGCAACCTCGGCGGTGGGGGCCAGGCAGGGGAAGGGGCGGCTTTCGGTGTCGTCTTGCGCAAGAACCGGCGCGGGGGTCGCCAGCGCAAGGCACATCGCCACTGCGGTGGTCGAGGCGAGAGCATGGGGTTTCATGGATGTCCTCCGTCTTTTCTTGTGCCGGATTCGGCAGGGGTCAGGGAAGGCAACCGACAACCATCGGTGGAAGTTCCGGATGCCGCGCCCGTCCGGCGCGTTTCCGCGGACCCTTGCGCGTCGGTTTCGTGCCAGGACGCCGCGTCATCCCGGGCGGCAGTTGATCCACCACAAGGACAGGCGCTTCGATGCGGACGACCCTGCAAGGAAGCCATCCGAAAAGGAGTCCCTCATGTCACTTCCCAAGACAATGAAAGCCGCTGTCGTGCCCGCCCTGGGCCAGCCGCTTGAGATCCGCGAGGTTCCGGTGCCGCAGGTCGGGCCGGGCCAGGCGCTGATGCGGGTGCGCGCGTCCGGCGTTTGCCACACCGATCTGCACGCCGCCGAAGGCGACTGGCCGGTCAAGCCGACCGCGCCGTTCATCCCCGGCCACGAAGGCGTGGGCGAGGTGGCGGCCCTGGGCGCGGGGGTCACCCATCTGAAGGAAGGCGACCGGATCGGCGCGCCCTGGCTGCACACGGCCTGCGGGCGCTGCGAACATTGCGTCGGCGGGTGGGAAACCCTGTGCGAAAGCCAGCAGATGACCGGCTACACCGTTGATGGCGGTTATGCCGAATACGTGCTGACCGATGCCAATTACGTCGGTCGCCTGCCCGACGGGCTGGACTGGGGTCCGGCGGCGCCGGTGCTGTGCGCTGGCGTGACCGTCTACAAGGCGCTGAAGGAGACCGAGGCCAGGCCCGGCCAATGGGTCGCCATTTCCGGCATCGGCGGTCTGGGCCACATGGCGGTGCAATACGCCAAGGCGATGGGGTTGCGGGTGATCGCGGTCGATATCGCGGACGAAAAGCTGAAGCTGGCCAAGGAGATGGGCGCCGAAATCGCGCTGAACGCGGTGGACACCGACGTGGCGGCCGAGGTCCACAAGCTGGTCGGCGGCGCGCACGGGGTGCTGGTGACGGCG
Organism: Marinibacterium anthonyi; assembly: GCA_003217735.2. GTDB lineage: Bacteria > Pseudomonadota > Alphaproteobacteria > Rhodobacterales > Rhodobacteraceae > Marinibacterium > Marinibacterium anthonyi. The sequence continues at coordinate 5,416,463 of CP031585.1, forward strand.
GTGTCGAACGCGGCCTTCGGGCAGGCCGTGGGCATGTGCCGGCGCGGCGGGTTCATGTCGATGGTGGGTCTTCCGCCGGGCAGCTTCCCGCTGCCGATCTTCGACATCGTGCTGAACCGGATCACCGTGCGCGGGTCCATCGTGGGCACCCGCAACGATCTGGCCGAGGCGCTGGCCTTTGCCGGCGCGGGCCAGGTGAAGACGCATTTCACCTGGGACAAGCTGGAAAACATCAACGCCATCTTCGACAGGATGCGCGCCGGCCAGATCGACGGCCGGATCGTGATGGAGATCTGATCGGGGGTAGAAGGCCAACGGCCCCGGCATCATGCCGGGGCTGTCAGGTCAGGAAATAGTCGTCCGGGGACAGGCCCGACAGGTGGATCGTCCCGTCCAGCAGCCCGTCATCGGCATCGAAATCGGACAGCGTCGGTCCGCCGTAGACGACGTAGACCTTGCCGGCATTGGTCGTGTCGCCCACATCGGCCGCCCATGCGCTGACGATCAGGTCGTCATAGCCGTCGTTGTTGATGTCGCCGGCACCGGAGACCGCGTTTCCGGCGGTGTCATCGGTCGCCTCGCCAAGCAGGATGTAGCCGTTCGTTCCGTCCAGTGCGCCCAGGTCGATCTGGGCATCCAGACCGCTGTCGGATCCGAAGACAAGGTAGGCGGCGCCCGTTCCTTCGGCTGTCCAGGCTCCGATGATCAGGTCTTCGATCCCGTCGCCGTTCACATCCCCCGCGCCTGATATCGAATTCCCGGCATTGTCGCCTTCGGAGACGCCGTTCAGCACAAAGCCGTCGGTTCCGTTCAAGGCCGTCAGGTCGATGGTCGCGTCGAAACCGCTGTCTCTGGCAAGGACGACGTAGACCTTGTTCGCGGTCGGATCCCCGACGACCAGATCCGCGAAACCGTCACCGTTGATGTCGACATTCGCCGACAACAGCTCCGGGTCCCCCGTCAAGCCCAGAAGCTGGGTGCCATCCGTGCCGTCGAGGTCGTCCAGAAAGTCCTCTCCGGCATCTAGCCCGGTGCCGGACTGGCCGAAGACCACGTAATTGTCGACGATGAAGTCATCGGTCCCGTCGGCGTTCAGATCGCCCGCAAGTCCGACGCTGGTCGCGGACCATATGATGGTATCACCGGCCACCGAAGAGGTGGCATCGGTCGGTGACCCCGTTCCGTAGATGATCCGGACGCTGTCGTCGCCATAGTCGAACTGGAGTGGATTGAGTTCGACCGTGTACAGGATGTCGTCAAAGCCGTCGCCATTGACGTCCGCGGACACCATGTTCTCGCCGATGTTCACGTATGAGGTGCTGCCGAGGATCCGGAAGCCGTTTGTGCCGTCCAGGTTTTCGTACGAGATATCGGTGATCCGGTCGAACCCGTCTTCGGTTCCGAACACGACATAGATCGTGCCGTTCTCGTATTGCGTATTCGCGATCAGCAGGTCCTCGAGACCGTCGCCGTTGATGTCGCCAGCAGAGATCGTGTCGGCGAAATACTTGTCGGCCGGCGCGCCTTCGAATGTCGTTCCGTCCGTCGAAGTGGCCGGTACGATGTAGGCCGGGAAGCTGTCGCCGGTTTCCTGGTCCCGGCCCGAGAGCAGAAAGGCCGTTCCCGTGCCCGCGGTCACACCGGATCCGACAATCAGATCGTCTATCCCGTCGCCATCCACATCCCCCACGCCCGCAACGGCCTTGCCCATGCGTTCGTTGATCTCGGTGCCGACGATCTCGAAGCCGAACGGATTTGGGCCGTCCGCCGCGCCTGTGCCGCTGACCTCGAATACGATGGTCTGGGTCGTCTCCGCTCCGAATCCGTCGACCGCGCGGACGTCGACGGAAACGGTTTCGGTCTGGCCATCGACCAGGTAGCGGAAATCCAGGCCCGGATCGAAGGTCAGATTTGCGCTTCCGGCGCTGTAGCTCGCCGTGCCCTTGTGCGGACCCGAGACCACCGAGTAGTACATGTCATCCCCGTCCGGATCTTCGAACAGCGAACCCAAGTGGATGACGATCGGATCGGAATCTTCGCTCAGCTGGATCGGGTCGGTGCCGCCGACGTAAAACGGCGTGTCGTTCACGCCGGTGACGGTGAAGGTCATCCGTGTGACCGTGGAGCCGCCCTGGGGATCCGTGACCCTGACCCAGACGTCCACCGACGCCGTTTCAGCGCCGTATTGCCCGACCTGGGCCAGGGTGTCGAAGTCCCCGTTGGTATCAAAGACCAGGGACGTTCCGTCGATGGTCGCGGTGCCCAGGGACGGGGCCGTTGAGATTTCGAAGGCAAAGCCGCCGTCATCGTCGATATCGGTGACCAGGGCAGACAGGTCGATCGCCGCCTGGTCGTTCTGGGACATTGTCCGTTCGACAGCGGCCAGAACCGGTGCGTCGTTGGTTCCGCTGACCTGCATGGTGATCGTCTGGGCGGTCGATGCGCCTTGGCTGTCGGTGGCGACGACCTTGATCTGGACGTCGCGGGTTTCGCCTTCGCCCAGGTCCTGGAAGCCGGATCCGGGATTGAACCGCAGGACCGATCCGTTGAGCGACGCGATACCCTCGTCCGGCTGGCCGGTGATCGTGTAGGTCAGCGCATCGCCTTCCGGATCCGCCGCCAGCGCGTTCAGGTCCACGGTCGCGATCGACCCGTCCTCGACGGCGGTCAGCGTGGTCGTGGCAAAGGTCGCCTTGTCATTGCTGCCGGTCACCTGGACCGTCACCGTCGCGGTGCCTGACGCGCCCAGGCTGTCGGTGGCCCGCACGGTGATCTGGACATCCCGGGTCTCGCCCTGGCCGAGATCCTGGAATGCCGATCCCGGGTTGAACCGAAGCGTCGACCCGTTCATCGACGCGACGCCTTCGGCCGGCTGGCCGATGATCTCGTAGGTCAGCGCGTCGCCGTCGGCGTCGGACGCCAGCGTCGCCAGGTTCACCGTGACCACATCGCCGTCTTCGCGCGTGGCCAGAGAGGCCGCGCCGATCACCGGCGCATCATTGGTGCCGGTGACGCGCATGGTGATCGTGTTGGTGCTGACCGCCCCGAAGGCGTCGGTCGCGGTGATCTCGATCCGGACATCGCGGGTTTCGCCCTGGGCCAGGTCCTGGAAACCGGAGGCCGGGTTGAACCGCAGGACCGATCCGCTTATCGACGCCTTGCCCTCGGCCGGCTGGCCGGTGATGGCGTAGGTCAGCGTGTCGCCGTCGATGTCCGAGGCCAGCGTGTTCAGGTTCACCTTCGCGATATCGCCGTCCTCGCGGGCCGACAGCAGGGCCGCGCCCATGATCGGCGCATCGTTGGTGCCGGTGACGCGCACGGTCACCGTGCCCGTCGTCGCGGCGCCAAAGGCGTCGGTCGCGGTGACCTCGATCTGGACATCGCGGGTTTCGCCCTGGGCCAGGTCCTGAAAGCCGGAGCCCGGGTTGAACCGCAAAACCGATCCGTTCATCGACGCCTTGCCTTCGGCCGGCTGGCCGGTAACGGCGTAGGTCAGCGTATCGCCGTCGACGTCCGAGGCGATCGAGCCAAGGTCGATCGTGACCACGTCGCCGTCTTCGCGGGCTGCCGTCGATGCGTCCGTCATCAGTGGTGCGTCGTTGGTGCCGGTCACGCGCACCGTCACCGTATTGGTCACTGCCGCGCCATGGGCATCGGTCGCGGTGACCCGGATCGCCACATCGCGGGTTTCGCCCTGGGCCAGGTCATCGAACTCCGACCCCGGCCTGAACACCAGCAGCTTGCCCGAAAGCGACGCCGTGCCTGCCCCCGGCTGCTGCGCGATCGAATAGGTCAGCGTGTTGCCGTTGTCGTCACCGTCCACGTCCGAGGCCAGCGTCGCCAGGTTCAGCACCAGCCGCGGGCCGTCCTCCTGCGCGCGCATGAGGCCGCTGGCCATCCTGGGCGCGTCGTTGCGGCCGGTGACGGTGACCGACATCGTCGCCTTGGTCAGGGTGCCGACCGAATCCGTGGCCGCGACCCGGATGTTCACGTTGTATGTCTCGCCCGCCGCCAGGAATTCGAAATCGACACCCGGATCAAAGCTCAGCATGTGCCCGTCGATCGCCGCCAGCCCCAGGTTCGGCGCGGCGGATATGGAATAGCGCAGCGTGGTCCCGTCTTCGCCATTGTCCATGTCGTCGGCCAGGGTCGCCAGATCCAGCAGCGACAGCCCGCCGCCGTCGCGCGCCGCGATCCGGCCGTTGGCAAAGGTCGCGGCGTCGTTCATCCCCTGCACCGTGACGGTCACGGTTTCGGTGGCGGTGTCGCCGTCGGCATCCACGATCCGGTAGGTGAAACTGTCGGTCAGGGTCTGTCCCTGGGCCAGCGACTGGATCTGGGTCGAATTGGCCAGGTGATAGATGAAGGTCCCGTCGCCGGCGATCTCGACATGTCCCCAGGTGGCGTCGCTGGCCAGGACGACGTCGGCCACCAGGTCCAGCACCGAATCGTTGGCCAGCACGTTGCCGGTGACCATCTCGCTGTCCTCGCCGATCTCGGCGGTGTCCGCGGCGGTCACTGCGGGCTGGTCGTAGGGGTCAAGCTGGACGCCGTCGACGTAGACCTCGACAGTCTCGATCTGCTGCGCCGTCAGCCCGAGGCTGTCGAAAGTAAAGGGCTGATCCGCGTCGGCCGTGCCGATGTGGGCAAGGTAGGCGGACAATTCGGCCTGGAACGCCACGTCGAACCAGGTGGCGCCGTCGACGTAGATCCGCAGGGTGTCCTGACCGGCGCCGCCGTCGTAGAAATCGGTACTGCCCCGGTTTTCGGTCGCGGAATAGATCAGCCGGTCGTCACCGGTGCCGGCCATGACAATGTCGTTCCCCGCCCCGCCGTCGACCACATCGGCCCCGGCGCCGGACAGGATCGTATCGTTGCCGCCCAGCCCCGCGATCCCGTCGGACGCACCGGATCCGACAAGAACGTCGTCGGCTTCGGTCCCCGGGACCTGGGCTTGCATCGTGCCTCCGGCTGTGACGTGCGTCGTGGTTGCGGTGCTGTTGGTCGAAAACGATCCGGACCGAGTGTATTCAAAATCGTCTAAAGAAATCTTCTTGAACGTGCCCATTTCAAACCTTCAGACTTAAATCCCGTCGCGTGCCACCACGCTGGTTAAAATATCGTTACTTCAAATGTATTGATAGGCATTCATGATAAAGTATTCGTAGTACATTACTTCCAGTTTTCTAAAATTAACCTCTAGTTGGTTAACGGCGGTCGCCGATGCGAAACGGCGGCGTGCATGGCGACGGGCCGGCGCCAGGTCTGACCGAAAACAATCACCAAAGACCGATATCGGTCACAGCGGTGTTACATGGGTCGTGGATACGGTCGGCATGATCAGCAGACCGGGCACGCCGCACATGGATCGCACCGCACAGTCCATCGCCTCCCAGCGCCAGGGCAGGATCGTCGACCGCCTGCGGTCGGCCTCGTTTCTCGGCATCCAGGACCTCTGTGCCGACCTTGGCATTTCCGAAGCGACGGCGCGGCGCGACCTGGCCGAGCTGGAAAGCCAGGGCCGGCTGCGCCGCACCCATGGCGGCGCGGTGCCCTGCCAGCAGGTGGCGCGCGATTTCACCAATGCCGAACGGCTGTCCCGTCACCCGGCCGAAAAGCAACGCATCGCCCAGGCGGCGGCGGCCCTGGTTCAGGAAGGCGACGTTGTCTTCCTGGATGCCGGCACCACCACGCTGCAGGTCGCCCAGGCGCTGAGCACCCGGCGCGACCTGACTTTCATCACCAACGGCGTGGATATCTGCAACCACCTGACCGCGGCGCAGGTCGACCGGCTTTACGTGATCGGCGGCCAGTATTTCGACGCGACCCACGGCTTTGCCGGGCCCCTGGCGGCCGAGGCGATCGGGCGGTTCACCGTCGACAAGGTGTTCCTGAGCGTCGGCGCGGTGGACCTGGAACGCCGGACGATCTGTATCTCGCTGCCCGAACTGGCCGAGGCACAGCGCGCCATGATCGCGATTGCCCACAAGGTCTATGTGGTTGCCGATCATTCGAAATTCGAACGCAGCGCGTTGTCGGTCATCGCCGCGCTGGATGACCTGGACTGTGTGATCACAAACGCCGCCACCCGCGCGATCGCGCGGGACCTGTCCACCGAGATCGCGCGCAAGATCGTCTTCGCCTGAGGTTTTTCACCCATGTCCGTCCTTCAAGTCAGTGCCCTGCGGAAAAGCTGGGGCGATACCCGCGTGCTTGACGACATCAGCTTCGCCACGCGCGAGGGCGAGTTCATCTCGCTTCTGGGGCCGTCGGGCTGTGGCAAATCCACGACGCTGCGGCTGATCGCCGGGCTGGAAACGGCGGACCGGGGGCGGATCATGCTGGACGGGCGCGACATCACCGGGCTGCCGTCGGCGCAAAGGGGCCTGTCGATGGTGTTCCAGTCCTACGCGCTGTTTCCGCATCTGACCGTCGCCCAGAACATCACCTTCGGCCTGTCGGTCCGGGGCGAAAAACGCGCGGCGCAGCGGGAAAAGCTGGGGCGGGTGGCGCCCCTGCTGGGGCTGGAAAAGCTGCTGGACCGCAGGCCCGCGCAGCTGTCCGGCGGACAGCAGCAGCGGGTGGCGCTGGGGCGCGCCCTGATCGCCGAGGCGCCGGTTTGCCTGCTGGATGAACCGCTGTCGAACCTGGACGCCAAGCTGCGGGCCGAGATGCGTGCCGAGATCCGCGCGCTGCAGCAAAGCCTTGGGATCACGATGATCTTCGTCACCCACGACCAGACCGAGGCGATGTCGATGTCCGACCGCATCGTGCTGTTGCGCGACGGGCGGATCGAACAGGTGGGCACCCCGGACGAGCTGTACAACAGCCCCGCGACCAGCTTTGTCGGCGCATTCATCGGCGCGCCGCCGATGAACATCGTCACGCCCGACCTGCTGGGCGACCGGGGCAAGGCGCTGCCGCGGAACGTACTGGTGGGGCTGCGGCCCGAACAGATCCGGATCGCCGGGGACGGATACCCCGGCATCGTCAGATCCATCGAATTCCTTGGGGCGGATTCGATCCTCTCCGTGGAAATCGGCGGTGCGCGCCTGGTGGTGCGTGTCGCCGGACGCCCGGCCAACCGGATTGGCCAGGCGATCCGCCTGAGGTGGCCGGCGGCTGCCGAACACCTCTTCGACGAAAGAACCGGGACCCGACTGAACGGCAATTCCGCAGGCCCCGGCACTTCGCAACTTGCATCAGTCCAAGGAAGTTACCAATGACTGCTCTCACGCTCAAGCACGCGCTTCTGGGTGGCGCCGCGGCCCTGTCGCTGCTGTCGACCCCGGCACTGGCCACCGACATCACCTTTTTCTACCCGGTGCAGGTCGGCGGCCCGCTGACCCAGATCATCGACGGTTACGTCGCCGGGTTCGAGGAAAGCCATCCCGACATCCATGTGGATGCCGTCTATGCCGGCAATTACATCGACACCACCAACCGCGCCCTGACCGCGGCGCGCAACGGCACCCCACCCGACGTTGCCGTGCTGCTGGCCACCGACATCTTCACCCTGATCGACAACGAGGTCGTCGACCCGATCGACACCTTCATCCAGACCGACGACGACAAGGCATGGATCGACGGTTTCATGCCCGCGTTCCTGGCTTCGGCCAAGGTCGACGGCCACCTCTGGGCCGCGCCGTTCCAGCGGTCCACCGCCATCGAGTTTTACAACAAGGACGCCTTCCGCAAGGCGGGCCTGGACCCCGAACAGCCGCCCAAGACCTGGGACGAACTGGTCGAGATGGGCCAGAAGCTGACCAGGCGCGATGCCAACGGCAACGTCACGCAATACGCCATCGGCATCCCGGGCAATTCCGGGTCCGCCCAGTGGCTGTTCGGCGCGCTGGCCGCCCAGAACGGCGCCCGGCTGATGAGCGATGATGGCACCAGGACCTATTTCAACGATCCCAAGGTGGTCGAGGCGCTGCAGTTCTGGGTGGACCTGGGCCAGAAATACGGCATCCATCCCGACAGCATCCAGCAATGGGCCACCACGCCGCAGGACTTCCTGGAAGGGCGGCTGGTCATGGCCTGGACCACCACCGGCAACCTGACCAACCTGCTGGGCAAGGCCGATTTCGACATCGGCACCGCCCCCTTCCCGGGCCATCCGACGCCGGCATCGGTGCTGGGCGGCGGCAACTTCTACATCTTCAAGGACGTCTCGGACGAGAAGAAGGAAGCCGCCTTCGAATTCGTCAAGTACATGACCTCGCCCGCGATCCTGGCCGACTGGAGCATCCGGACCGGCTATGTCGCCCCGCGCGACGACAGCTGGCAGACCAAGGCGCTGACCGATTACGTTGCCAGCACCCCGCAGGCCATCGTCGCCCGCGACCAGATCCCCGATGCCGTGCCGGAGCTGTCCACCTATGAAAGCGCCCGCGTCGGCCAGGCCCTGAACGACGGGCTGCAAGCGGCGCTGACCGGCACCGCCACCCCGCAGGAGGCAATGGACCGCGCCCAGGCCGAGGCCGAACGCATCCTGCGTCCCTACCAGAACTGATCGTGCCAAGGGCCGTGAGGACGGAAGAATGAAGATATCCCGAAACCTTGCCTGGGGCAGCGTGCTGCTGCTGCCCTCCGTGATCTTTCTGAGCGTTTTCACCTTCTTCCCCACGGCCGCCACGATCTGGGACAGCCTTCATTCAACCCCGCGCGGCCGCCGCGCGGCGGTCTGGGTGGGGCCCGACAATTATACCGCGATGATGGCCGATCCGGTCTTCATCAAGGCGTTGGCGAACAACCTGGTCTATGCCGCCGTGACGATCCCGCTGTCGGTCGGGCTGGCGCTTGGAATGGCGTTGCTGGTCAATGCGCATATCCGCTGGAAGGGCTTTGCCCGGCTGGCGTTTTTTACGCCGACGATCCTGCCGATGATCGCCGTCGCCAATATCTGGACGTTCATCTACGCCCCGGATTACGGGCTGCTGGACCGGTTCCTTGGTCTGCTGGGCAATGGCGGCACCAACTGGCTGGGTTCGCCGGACACGGCGCTGCCCGCGCTGATGGCGATTGCCGTCTGGAAGAACGCGGGCTTCTACATGATCTTCTACCTCGCCGGGCTGCAGGCGATCCCGCCGACCCTGCTTGAAGCCGCCCGGCTGGAAGGCGCCGGCCCCTGGCAAAGGCTGCGCCGGGTGATCCTGCCGCTTCTGGGGCCGACGACGCTGTTCGTGGTGATCAACGCGGTGATCAACGCCTTTTCGCTGGTCGATCACGTGGTGGCCCTGACCAGGGGCGGGCCGGACAATGCCACGCAGTTGCTGCTGCATTACATCTACCAGATGGCCTTCAACTACTGGGATACCGCCTATGCCGCGACGCTGTCGGTCGTGTTGCTGGCGGTCCTGGCGGTGATCGCGCTGGTCCAATTCGCCCTGGCCGACCGCAGGACATTCTACCGATGACACGTTCGCCGCTGACCTCTGTCGCCGCCCTGGGCCTTGGCCTGCTGTGGCTGCTGCCCCTGCTGTTCGCCATCTGGACGGCGTTCCACCCGCCGGAATACGCCACCCGTTTCGACCTGCTGGCGCCCCTGACTTTGGAGAACTTCGAACGTGTCTGGTCCCAGGCGCCCTTCGACCGCTATTTCCTGAACACGGTGATGCTGGTGGTGCTGGTGGTCGTCTGCCAGTTCACCCTGTGCACGCTTGCCGCCTATGCCTTTGTCGCCTTCCCGTTCCGGGGCAGCCAGGCGATCTTCATGCTGTTCCTGGTGCAGCTGATGATCATGCCCGAGGTCCTGTTGCAGCGGAACTATTCCACCGTCCTGGCCCTGGGGGTGATGGATACCAAGCTGGCCATCGCGCTGCCGTATCTCGCTTCGGCCTTCGGGATCTTCCTGTTCCGGCAGGCGTTCAAGACCGTCCCGAAAGAGCTTGAGGAAGCCGCCCGGATGGAAGGGTCCGGCCCGCTGCAGGTGCTGTGGCGGGTCTACGTGCCCTTGGCCAAGCCGGTCTACCTGGCCTACGGGCTGGTGATGGTGTCGTATCACTGGAACAATTTCCTGTGGCCGCTGATCGTCACCAATTCGGTCGAAACCCGGCCGATCACCGTGGGGCTGCAGGTGTTTTCCAGCCCCGAACAGGGCATCGACTGGTCCACGATCTGCGCCGCGACGCTGATCTCGGTCGGCCCGCTTCTTATCGCCTTCCTGATCTTCCAGCGCCAGTTCGTCCAAAGCTTCATGCGCTCGGGCATCCGCTGACACGAGGTAATTCCATGATCATCGCCCATATATCCGACCTGCACATCGCGGCCGGAGCGCCCGAAACGGCGCTTTTGCGCCCCGACACCAACGCCCGGGCGCGGGCGCTGGTCGCCCACCTGGCCGCCTGTCTGCCGGCCATCGACCTCGTGGCGATCTCGGGCGACCTGTGTGACACTGGCACGCCCGCCGACTACGCCCTGCTGCGCGAGATCCTGAGCGTCCTGCCGATGCCGTTCGTCATCATCCCCGGCAACCACGACCGCCGCGCCCCCCTGCGCGCCGCTTTCGCCGATCTGCCGTTCGAAGACGCCACCGCCCTGCACTACGAATACCGCGTGCCCGGCCTGCGCATGCTGGCGGTGGATTGCATCGTTCCCGGCGAACCCCGGGGCCGCCTGGGCCCGCGCGATCTGGCGTGGCTTGGTGCGAAGCTGAGCGAAGAGACACAAGGCGCGACCTTCGTCATGCTTCACCACCCGCCTTGCCAGACGCGGATGGGCATGGCCGATGCCGCTATCCTGACCGAAGGTGCCGAGGCCCTGCGCGCCCTGCTGGATGGCGCGCCGAACCCGGTCACGATCCTGTGCGGGCACATGCACCGCCCGTTCGAGGCCCGCTTCGGCAAGACGCCGGTCCACGCCGCCACCAGCACGGCCTTTGAATTCGACCTTGTCCCCGATGCCGCCACCGAACCCGGCCCGACCGATGCGCCCTATGGCTACCAGCTGCATTTCCTGACGGCCCCGGCCGGCCACGTGGTGCATCGTGTGCTCCCGGCCCTTTGAATTCCCAACCGAAAGAAACCAGATGCTCACCAAACTGATCCCCATCGTCGAAGAGGCCGGCGCGCTGGCCCTGGGCCATTTCCACAGCCTCGCGCCCACGGATGTCGACGAGAAGGGCCACCTGGACCTGGTCACAATCGCCGACCGCGCGGTCGAGGTGTTGCTGGCCGAACGCCTGCAGGCGGCCTTCCCCGGCGATGGCGTCTATGGCGAAGAAGGCACGCGCGACATGGGGCAAACCGGGCGGATCTGGGTGATCGACCCGATCGACGGCACGTTCAACTTCGTGCGGGGCCGCGACGACTGGGCCGTGTCGGTGGGGCTGTACGACGGCGTGGCGCCGGTTCTGGGCGCGGTCCTGCAGCCGGTGCGGCGACGCCTGCTGACCGGCGGCCGCGACGTGGCACCCTGCCTTGACGGGCGGCCGCTGGCCCCGCTGACGCCTTTCCGGCCCGAGGTGGCGGCGGTGCAGCTGGGCAATGGCGGCGGCGATCCCAAGGTGGACGTGGCCGACACGCTGCGCCTGTTGTCCGGCCCCGGACAGGCGATGGCGCGCATGACCAACGCCGCGACCGCGGCGATGATGGAATTGGTCATGGGGCAGGTCGACGGCTACGTGTCCTGCGGGGATTCCAGCTGGGACCTGATGGGCACCTGGTCGATTGCCACGGCCCTGGGCGCGACATCGACACTGGACTGGGCGGGCTTCGGGTTGCAGGACCGGGGCCATTTCGTCATCGGCAAGCAGGGCCTTGTCGACATGTGCACCGGGATCGGGCTGTTCGCCTGATCGTCGCAAGGGCGGGGGCTTTCCCCGCCTGAACCACCTGCCTGAACCACCTGCCTGAACCCTCCGCCTAAACCCGCCCCACAAAAGCAAAAACCCCCGGAGGCCGAAGCATCCGGGGGGTTTTGAAGACGATGGTGCCCAGGAGAGGACTCGAACCTCCACGGCCTTGCGGCCACTGGCACCTGAAGCCAGCGCGTCTACCATTCCGCCACCTGGGCAGGTGTCGTGGGGGGCCGTTTAAGGCTGTGCGCAGGGAGTGTCAAACGGATTCGTAACGGTTTTTCGCAGAAGATTGCTCCGCTGGCCCCAAGTCGGCCCCAAGTCGGCACCGTGCCGGCTTCCGGCGGCGATTTGCGCCTTGTTTACAAGGGCTGGCGGCGGTAATCCCAAGGGAAGTCCAGACAAAGGAGAGGCCCCCATGTCGAAGCTTGTCACGATTTATGGCGGATCCGGGTTCATCGGTCGCTACGTCGCGCGGCGGATGGCCAAGGCCGGTTGGCGTGTTCGCGTCGCGACCCGCCGCCCGAACGAGGCTCTCTTTGTCAAACCCTACGGGGTCGTCGGACAGGTGGAACCCGTGTTCTGCAACATCCGCGACGACGCGTCCGTGGCCGCGGTGATGGCGGGGGCCGATGCGGTGGTGAACTGCGTGGGTGTCCTGACGGAAAGCGGCAAGAACACGTTCGAGGCCGTGCAGACCGAAGGCGCGGGCCGAATCGCGCGGATCGCCGCCGAGAACGGGATTGCCACCATGATCCACATCTCGGCCATCGGCGCCGACGTGGACAGCAAAAGCGTCTATGCCCGCACCAAGGGCAAGGGCGAGGCCGCAGTGCTTGACCATATGCCCGGCGCCGTCATCCTGCGCCCCTCGGTCGTCTTCGGACCCGAGGACCAGTTCTTCAACCGCTTCGCCCAGATGACCCGCATGGGGCCTGTCCTGCCTGTGGTGGGTGCGAACACGAAGTTCCAGCCGGTCTATGTCGACAACATCGCCGAGGCCGCCGAGAAGGCGATCAGGGGCGAGGTGCCCGCCGGTGTCTATGAACTGGGCGGCCCCGACGTGATGACCTTTCGCGCGCTGATGCGGCAGATGCTGGGGATCATCCGCCGCCGCCGCCTGATCCTGAACATGCCCTTCGGAATCGCGCGCCTGGTTGCCGGCTGCCTTGGCCTGGCCGAAACGCTTACGCTCGGGATCTTTTCGAACACCATGCTGACGAAGGACCAGGTGGTGAACCTGGCCCATGACAACGTGGTGTCCGAAGGGGCCAGGGGCCTGGCCGATATCGGCGTCGACCCCGTGGCGATGGAGGCGGTGCTGCCGGACTACCTGTGGCGCTTCCGCCCGTCGGGCCAGTACGAGGAAATCAAGGAATCGGCCCGCGATCTGCGGGCCTGATCCGCTTCGTCCTCGGTTTCGTCCTCGGTTTCGTCTTCAGGCGTAGGCGTAAACCAGAAGCACCACGCCCAGGATCACCCGGTAGACGACATATGGCGTGAAGCTGATCTTGCGGGTCAGTTTCATCATCACCGCCAGCGCCAGCAGCGCCGCGGCAAAGGCCATCACGGCGGCGATGGCCGCGTCATGGGCGCCGGACCAGTCTCCGGCCTCGACCAGATCCAGGCCCAGCAGCGCGCCGGATGCCATGATCGTCGGGATCGACATCAGCATGGAAATGCGCGCCGCCTCTTCGCGGGTATAGCCCAGTTGCCGGCCGCTGGTGATTGTGATCCCCGACCGCGAGGTTCCCGGGATCAGCGCCACCGCCTGCCAGACCCCCATGACGAGGGCATCGCGAAAGCGCCAGTCCTCGATCGTCCTGGTCTGGGCGCCCCGCTGATCGGCCCAGTACAGCACGATGCCGAAGATCAGCATCGTCCAGCCGATCACCGCGACCGACCGCAGCATCTGGTCGATGCCGGTCACGTGCAGGACCAGCCCCGCCGCCATCACCGGAATCGTCGCCAGGATCAGCCCGGCCGCGACCCGCGCGCCCAACGTGTCCATGCGCCCGCGCACCAGCCGCCCAAGGCCGGCCAGCACCGCGACCACATCCCTGTGGAAATAAAGGATTACGGCGAACAGCGTACCGACATGGACGGCCACGTCGATCATCTGCCCCTGGTCCTGCATCCCCGTGAGACCGGGCAGCAGGATCAGGTGACCCGACGAGGAAATGGGAAGAAATTCGGTCAGACCCTGGATTATGGCGACCAAAACGAGGTTCAGCAGAGGCATGGAGGATAGGATCCTGTGCAAAAGGTCCCTTTCCGTGTATAAGATGCGTCTGAAGAAGGAAATTCAGTTAATAGGTCCGGTTTGCGACCTAAAACTGCAGTCGAGACCCCAAGAATCTGGTCTCGGCACCTAAATTACCCCTATATAGGTCAGCCTTGCTGACTTTTCTTCCAAAAGGACTTCGCATAAAGAAGCCCAGCTACTGCACCGAGGGATCAACCAAGGGACGTCTCCATGGCCAAGCAGCCAATGCTCAAATTCGTGAAGATCGAACGGGACATGCCCGTGAAACGGCCCGCTTCGGACCGCAAGGAAGATTTCCGCGAAATCTATGCCGAGTATGCCGACGCGAAGGCCAAGGAACAGGCCAGCCGTTGCAGCCAGTGCGGCGTGCCGTATTGCCAGTCGCATTGCCCGTTGCACAACAACATCCCCGACTGGCTGCGCCTGACCGCCGAAGGCCGGCTGCAGGAAGCCTATGGAATCAGCCAGGCCACCAATACCTTCCCCGAGATCTGCGGCCGCATCTGCCCGCAGGACCGGCTGTGCGAAGGCAATTGCGTGATCGAACAATCGGGCCATGGCACCGTGACCATCGGGTCTGTCGAGAAATACATCACCGACACCGCCTGGGAAGAAGGCTGGGTCCAGCCGATCGTTCCGGTGGCCAACCGGTCGGAAAAGGTCGCCGTGATCGGCGCCGGTCCGGGCGGGCTTGCCGCGGCGGACGTGCTGGTGCGGGCGGGCTGCAAGGTGACCGTCTATGACCGCTACGACCGTGCCGGCGGGCTGCTGACCTATGGCATTCCCGGTTTCAAGCTGGAAAAGGACATCGTCCTGCGCCGCGTCGATCAGCTGGCGCAGGCCGGGGTCGAATTCGTGATGAACTGCGACGTCGACGCCGATATCTTCGCCACCATCCGGGCCGAGAACGACGCCATCATCATCGCAACGGGTGTCTACAAGTCGCGCGACCTGGAATTGCAGGGGTCCGAAGCGGCGGGCATCGTCAAGGCGATCGATTATCTGACCTGCTCCAACAAGGTGGGTTTCGGCGACAGCATCCCCGAATACGACAGCGGCGAACTGAACGCGGCCGGCAAGAAGGTCGTGGTCATCGGCGGGGGCGACACCGCGATGGATTGCGTGCGCACGGCGATCCGGCAGGGCGCGGAAAGCGTCAAGTGCCTGTACCGCCGCGACCGGGCCAACATGCCGGGCTCGCAGCGCGAAACCCAGAACGCCGAGGAAGAAGGCGTGGTCTTTGAATGGCTCAGCGCGCCCAAGGGGTTTGTGACCGAGCCGGGCGAAGGCGCGGCCAGGGTGACCGGCGTTCATGTCCAGAAGATGCGTCTGGGCGCGCCGGATGCCACCGGGCGCCAATCGCCCGAGATCATCGAGGGCGCGGATTACGTCGAGGACGCCGACCTGGTGGTCAAGGCGCTTGGCTTCGAACCCGAAGACCTGCCGACGCTTTGGGGCCAGCCCGAACTGACCGTGACCCGCTGGGGCACGGTAAAGGCGGCCTTTACCACCGGCGCGACCGAAATGCCGGGCGTTTACGCCGTCGGGGACATCGTGCGCGGTGCCTCGCTTGTGGTCTGGGCGATCCGCGACGGGCGGGATTGCGCCGCCGCGGTGCTGGAAGGCTTTGACACACCGGCCACGGTTGCGGCCGAATAAACACCGCATTCGACACCGGCCCGCGCCGGTGTCCCGATCAACCCGAGCCGCGCCAGAAACGGCGGGCCGTCGGAGACCAAGGACATGATGGACGACGCGCAAACCAGGGATCGCGCCGGGGGCTGCATGTGCGGCGGCGTGCGCTTTGCCGCGCGCGCCGTCCCGCTGAAATTCGGCGCCTGCCACTGCGAGATGTGCCGCCGCTGGACCGGATCGGCCCTGCTGGGCGTGACCGTGCCCGCAGCCAACATCACCTGGACCGGCGAACAGAACATCGCGCGGATCCAGTCCAGTTCCTGGGCCGAACGGGCGTGGTGCGGCGCGTGCGGATCGAACCTTTTCTTCCGGTTCACCGGCGGCGGCGCGCCGGTGGGCGATATCGAACTGCCGATCGGTCTGTTCGACGACGCCGGCGGCATGGTCCTGCACAACGAGATCTACATCGACCACAAGCCCGACAGCTTTGCCTATGCCGCGAACGACCGCCAGGTGCTGACCCGGGCGCAATGCGTCGCGAAATTCCCGTTGCTGGACGGGGCCTGAGCCATGTCGGTGATTCAAGACCAGCAGAACCGGACCAGGGCCGGACATGTCGCGAAGGGACCGCTTCGCGTCGACAGCGACCTGTTGCTGACCCACTATCCGGGGCAGACGGATACGCTGGTCGTGACGTTCAACAGTGCGGGCCACGGGTTGTGGACCGACCAGCCCGACGAATTCATCGGCATGGCCAGGGGCGCGGACGGTCATCACGTGATCGCCGTGTCGGACCTGCGGCGCAGCTGGTATTCGGCGCCCGGCCTGCAGGAACGGGTTGTCGAGGATATCCGCGACTTTGCCGATGCCAACGGGATTGCGCGCATCGCCATGCTGGGGTCGTCCATGGGCGGCTACGGCGCACTGTCCTTTGCCGAACGCGTGGGCGCACAGGCGGCCATGGGCATCGTGCCGCAGTTTTCGATGCACCCGCGGTTCAACGAACCGCGCTGGAGCGAACTGCGCCCCGGCATGGTGGAAAAGCGTCTGGGCACGCTGGGCAGCTACCTGACCGGCCAGACCCGCGCCTTTTGCCTGACCGGAGCAAAGGACCGTCACGACCGGCGGCATTACAACATGATCACGCGGCGCTGCCCGGTCCAAGGCTACCTGCTGAAGGACTGCGGGCACGATCTCGCTTTGCAATTGAAGACAATGGGGCATCTGCCGCGGCTTGTCGCGGCGATGATCGCCGGGGAAGATGAAGTCTTCGACACGATTCTCTCGCCGCTGGTGCAGCGAGAGACGGCAGCTTCGGCCGCCGGAAGCGGAGAAGACTGACATGAATTCGTCCTTCAATACGGCGACGCCCGCCGCCCGGCCCGAAGCCGACCTGCGCATCGTCCTGGAAGACGACGCGCTGCGGGTCAGCCATTACCGGGGCGACACCGATGTCGCCGTGGTGGCGTTCACCGGCATCGGCCACGGCATGGGCGCGATCCAGCAGGACGAATTCGTCGGATCCGCGTTGGGGGCCGAACGCAACCACGTGATTTCCGTCATCGACAAGAACCGCAGCTGGTATTCCGCGCCGGGCATCCAGAAACGGATCGTCGAGACGCTTGAGCAGCTAAAGACCGAACTTGGCGTGCGGCGGGTGGTCTGCCTGGGCAATTCCATGGGCGGCTTCGGCGCGCTTCTTTTTGCCGAACGGATCGGCGCCGACACTGCCGCCGCCTTCGTGCCGCAATACACCATGCGCCTGGAATTCGGCGAACGCCGCTGGGACAATTTCCGCGACGCGATGGTCAACGACAATCTCGATACGCTGGCCAAGCACCTGACCGGAAAGACGCGCGCCTATGCCGTCTTTGGCGCCGACGACCTGCGCGACCGGATGCACGTGCAGCGCCTGAAGGACAATTGCATCGCCCGCGTCCACGAGGTGGCCGGCTGTGATCACAATACACTGACCCAGGTTCTCAAGCGCCAGGGTGTTCTTTCTCCGCTCATTGCCGCGATGATCGCCGGCGATGACGCACAGGTGGCGCGCCTTCTTGCGCCGTTTTCCGTCAACCCGGGCCAAGGTCCGGCCTGAAAAGGAGCTACTGTCATGTCGCATGAAATGGACAACTGGGCGGAAGCCGAACGCACCAAGCGCCGCTGGCTGGCCGAGCACGGGATGTATTCCGAATCCGACGAAAAGGCCAATTGCGGGGTCGGGCTTGTCGTGTCGATCGACGGGCAGAAAAGCCGCAAGGTGGTGGCCGCCGGGATCAATGCGCTGAAGGCGATCTGGCACCGCGGTGCCGTGGACGCCGACGGCAAGACCGGCGACGGCGCCGGGATCCATGTGCAGATCCCCGTCCCGTTCTTCCACGACCAGATCAAGCGTACCGGTCACAATCCCCGCAAGAACGAGATGATGGCCGTCGGCCAGGTGTTCCTGCCGCGCACCGATTTCGGCGCGCAGGAACGTTGCCGGACGATCGTGGAAACGGAAGTCCTGCGGAAGGGCTACTATATCTATGGCTGGCGCCACGTGCCGGTGGATATTTCGGTGCTGGGCGAAAAGGCCAATGCGACCCGCCCCGAGATCGAACAGATCATCATCTCGAACTCCAAGGGCGTGGACGAGGAACGGTTCGAACGTGAACTGTACGTCATCCGCCGCCGGATCGAAAAGGCCGCGGCCGCCGAAGGCATCCACGGTCTGTACCTGGCGTCGCTGTCGTGCCGGTCGATCATCTACAAGGGCATGATGCTGGCCGAACAGGTCGCCGAATTCTATCCCGACCTGAAGGACGAGCGGTTCGAATCCGCCTTTGCCATCTACCACCAGCGCTATTCCACCAACACCTTCCCCGAATGGTGGCTGGCCCAGCCGTTCCGCATGCTGGCCCACAACGGCGAGATCAACACGCTGAAGGGCAACACCAACTGGATGAAAAGCCACGAGATCCGGATGGCGTCGTCCGCCTTCGGCGAGATGGCGGATGACATCAAGCCGATCATCGCGGGCGGGTCTTCGGATTCCGCCGCGCTGGACGCGGTGTTCGAGGTGCTGGTGCGCGCCGGCCGGTCCGCGCCGATGGCCAAGACGATGCTGGTGCCGGAAAGCTGGTCCAAGCAGGCGGTCGAACTGCCCGAAGCCTGGCGCGACATGTATTCCTACTGCAACTCGGTGATGGAACCCTGGGATGGCCCCGCCGCCCTGGCCATGACCGATGGCCGCTGGGTCTGCGCCGGTCTTGACCGCAACGGGCTGCGGCCGATGCGCTACGTGGTGACGGGCGATGGCCTGGTCATCGCGGGCTCCGAAGCCGGGATGGTCCCGGTGAACGAGGCCAAGGTCGTCGAGAAGGGTGCCCTGGGTCCGGGGCAGATGCTGGCCGTCGACATGGTCGAAGGCAAGCTGTTCCACGACACCGAGATCAAGGACAAGCTGGCCGCGTCCCAGCCGTTCGGCGAATGGGTCGGCAAGATCAACGACGCCGACGAGGTGCTGGCCAAGGTCGACGAAACGCCGATGTTCGAAGGCGCCGACCTGCGCAAGCGCCAGATCGCGTCCGGCTACACGATCGAGGAAATCGAACAGCTGCTGGCGCCGATGGCCGAGGACGGCAAGGAAGCGCTGGCGTCCATGGGCGACGACACGCCGTCGGCCGTGCTGTCCAAGCAATACCGCCCGCTCAGCCATTTCTTCCGGCAGAACTTCTCCCAGGTGACCAACCCGCCGATCGACTCCTTGCGCGAATTCCGCGTGATGAGCCTTAAGACCAGGTTCGGCAACCTCAAGAACGTGCTGGACGAAGACAGCTCCCAGACCGAGATCATCGTGCTGGAAAGCCCCTTTGTCGGCAACGCCCAGTGGGACCAGCTGACCGAGGAATTCAACGCCCAGCTGGTCGAGATCGACTGTACCTTCGCGCCGGGGTCCCGCGCGCTGAGCGAGGGTCTGGACCGGATTCGGGCCGAGGCCGAGGATGCCGTGCGTTCGGGCGCCGGCCACCTGGTGCTGACCGATCAGCACACGTCCGAAGGCCGCGTGGCCATGCCGATGATCCTGGCGACGTCGGCGGTGCATTCGCACCTGACGCGCAAGGGTCTGCGGACCTTCTGTTCGCTGAACGTGCGGTCGGCCGAATGCATCGATCCGCATTACTTCGCGGTGCTGATCGCCTGCGGCGCGACGATCGTGAACCCCTACCTGGCCGAAGACACCCTGGCCGACCGCATCAAGCGCGGCCTTTACGAAGGTACGCTGAACGAAGCGGTGGCCAAGTATCGGGAAGCCATCGACCAGGGCATGCTGAAGATCATGGCCAAGATGGGGATCTCGGTGATTTCGTCCTATCGCGGTGGTCTGAACTTCGAGGCTGTCGGGCTGAGCCGCGCCATGTGCGCCGAATACTTCCCCGGCATGCTGTCGCGGATTTCCGGCATCGGGGTCAGCGGCATCCAGCGCAAGGCCGAGGAGATCCACGCCAGGGGCTGGACCAGCGGGCTGGACGTTCTGCCCATCGGCGGCTTCTACAAGGCGCGGAAATCGGGTGAAACCCACGCCTGGGAAGCCACGTCGATGCACATGCTGCAGATGGCGTGCAACCAGGCGTCCTTCGAGATCTGGAAGCAGTATTCGGCCAAGATGCAGGCGAACCCGCCGATCCACCTGCGCGACCTGCTGGACTTCAAGCCGCTGGGCGAACCCGTGCCGCTGGAAGAGGTGGAAAGCATCACCGCGATCCGCAAGCGGTTCGTGACGCCGGGCATGTCGCTGGGCGCGCTGTCGCCCGAGGCGCACAAGACGCTGAACATCGCCATGAACCGCATCGGTGCGAAATCCGACAGCGGCGAGGGTGGCGAGGATCCGGCGCATTTCGTGCCCGAACCCAACGGCGACAACCCGTCGGCCAAGATCAAGCAGGTGGCATCCGGGCGTTTTGGCGTGACGGCGGAATACCTGAACCATTGCGAAGAGCTTGAGATCAAGGTGGCCCAGGGCGCCAAGCCCGGCGAGGGCGGCCAGCTGCCGGGCATGAAGGTGACCGACCTGATCGCGCGGCTGCGGCATTCGACCAAGGGCGTGACCCTGATCTCGCCGCCGCCGCACCACGACATCTATTCGATCGAAGACCTTGCCCAGCTGATCTACGACCTCAAGCAGATCAACCCGCGATGCAAGGTGACGGTGAAGCTGGTGGCGTCGTCGGGCGTGGGGACCATCGCGGCGGGCGTCGCGAAGGCCAAGGCCGACATCATCCTGATCTCGGGCCACAACGGCGGCACCGGGGCGTCGCCCGCGACGTCGATCAAGTACGCCGGCCTGCCGTGGGAAATGGGCCTGACCGAAGCGCACCAGGTGCTGGCGATGAACCACCTGCGCGACCGGGTGACTTTGCGCACCGACGGCGGTCTGCGCACGGGCCGTGACATCGTCATGGCCGCGATGATGGGGGCCGAGGAATACGGCATCGGGACAGCGGCACTGATCGCCATGGGCTGCATCATGGTCCGCCAGTGCCAGTCGAACACCTGCCCGGTGGGCGTCTGCACCCAGGATCCGGCGCTGCGTGAGAAGTTCACCGGCAACGCGGACAAGGTGGTGAACCTGATCACCTTCTACGCCCAGGAAGTGCGGGAAATCCTTGCCCGTCTCGGCGCGCGGTCGCTGGACGACGTGATCGGCCGGGCCGACCTGCTGAACCAGGTCAGCCGTGGCTCGGCTCACCTTGACGATCTGGACCTGAACCCGCTGCTGATCACCGTCGATGGCGCGGACAAGATCGTCTACGACCGCAACAAGCCGCGCAACCCGGTGCCGGACACGCTGGACGCCCAGATCGTGCACGATGCCGCGCGGTTCCTGGAAGAAGGCGAGAAGATGCAGCTGTCCTATGCGGTGCAGAACACGCACCGTACGGTCGGCACGCGGACGTCCAGCCACATCGTCAAGAACTTCGGCATGCGCAACGCGTTCCAGCCGGACCACCTGCATGTGAAACTGCAGGGCTCGGCCGGCCAGTCGCTGGGCGCCTTCGCGGCGCCGGGGCTGAAGATCGAGGTGTCGGGCGATGCCAACGACTATGTGGGCAAGGGTCTGTCCGGCGGTCTGATCGTCGTGCGCCCGCCGCAGGTTTCGCCGCTGAAGGCGGACGAGAACACGATCATCGGCAACACGGTTCTGTATGGCGCGACCGACGGTTACCTGTTTGCCGCGGGCCGCGCGGGCGAACGGTTCGCGGTGCGGAACTCGGGCGCCAAGGTGGTGGTCGAAGGCTGCGGGTCGAACGGGTGTGAATACATGACCGGCGGCATCGCGGTGATCCTGGGCGAGATCGGGCCGAACTTTGGCGCCGGGATGACCGGCGGCATGGCGTACCTGTACGACCCCGAGGGCAAGGCCGAGACGATGCTGAACATGGACACGCTGGTCACCTGCCCGGTGACGGTGGACCATTGGGAAGCCGAACTGCACGGGCTGATCACCGGCCACGCGACCGAGACGTTCTCGCGCAAGGCCAAGGATATCCTGCAGCACTGGGAGCTTGAGAGGGCGAACTTCCTGCAGGTCTGCCCGAAAGAGATGCTGGTGCACCTGCCCGCACCGCTAAGCATCGAGGAACAGGCCATGCCGGCCGAATGACCGCAATTGGCCCGGGCGCGGATATCGCGGCCGGGCCGGACCCTGATGCGCCCCAACGGGGCGTTTCGCCCGGCGGCAAAAGCCGTTAGGTAGGGGACCCAAAGGCAGCGAATGGGGCCCGCGTGGCGAAACAGGCGTCGAAGAAACCCGGAAAAACCAGAAAGTCCAAGGCCACGGTCACCGAAACGCCGCTTGTGCGGCGAATCCGCCCGGGCCGCTGGCTGGTCCGCAACCTGATCCGCCTGGCCCTGGTCATCGCGGCCATCTTCGTCGTGCTGGTGTTCCTGTTTGCCGTCGTGAACCCGCCCGTCACCCATACGATGTGGGTCGAATACGGGCGCTACGGACCGTTGGAACGCGAATGGGTGCCGCTGGACGACATCGCGCCGGTGATGGCCCGGTCCGTCGTCGCGGCCGAGGACGCCAATTTCTGCCTGCACTGGGGGCTGGATGTCGACGCGATCAAGTCCGCCATGGAAGACGGCGGCACGCGCGGCGGTTCGACGATTTCGCAGCAGGTCAGCAAGAATGTCTTCCTGTGGCAGGGCCGATCCTATGTCCGCAAGGCGATGGAGACGATGATCACGTTGATGGTCGAACTGGTCTGGCCCAAGCGCCGCATTCTCGAGGTCTACCTGAACGTGGCCGAAACCGGGCCTGGCATCTTCGGGGTCGACGCCGCCGCACGCCACTATTTCGATGTCTCCGCCGCCGACCTGACCCCGATGCAGGCCGCGCGGATCGCCGCCGTGCTTCCGTCGCCCCGCACGCGGAATCCCGCCAATCTGTCGCCCGGACAACGCCGAAGGGCGGTTTCGATCGCCGATGGGGCGGCGACAATCGCCGTCGATGGCCGCGCCGCCTGTTTCGAGGATTGAAGTCCGCTACCGCTCGGCGTTACAAACAGGTCATTCCCCTTTGACAAAGTCCCCAATGGCCCGCCTTTTCCACGTTCCGCTGTCGCCCTTCTGCCGCAAGGTCCGCCTGTCTCTCGCCGAGAAGAAGATCGAGGTCGAACTGGTCGAGGAACGCTATTGGGAGAAGGACGCGGACTTCCTGCGGCGCAACCCGGCGGCCAAGGTCCCGGTGCTGAAGCTGGACAACAAGCTGATGGCCGAAAGCGCCGCCATCTGCGAATACCTTGAGGAAACGCGCCCGGAACAGCCGCTGCTGCCCAAGGATGCCGAGGGCCGGTACGAGGTGCGCCGCCTGATCGGCTGGTTCGACGACAAGTTCCACAACGAAGTGACGTCGAAGCTGCTGTACGAACGGGTCAACAAGAAGGTCATGGGGCAGGGCTTTCCCGACAGCCGCAACGTCAAGGACGGGGCCAAGGCGATCAAGTATCACCTGGACTACATGACCTGGCTGCTGGACCACCGCCGCTGGCTGGCCGGCGATATCATGACGCTGGCCGATTTCGCCGCCGCCGCCCATCTGTCGTCGCTTGATTACATCTCGGACGTGGATTGGAACCGGTCGGCCGTGGTCAAGGACTGGTACGCCAAGATCAAGTCGCGCCCGGCCTTCCGGTCGATCCTTGCAGACCAGATCCCGGGTTTCCCGCCGCCGCCCCACTACGCTGACCTGGACTTCTGAGACTGATTCGGTCCCGACCGATGCTGCGGTCGTTGAATGAAAATTGCGGAAAAATTGATCCATAGCCGGTAAAGGACCGGTTTCGGGATAAAAAAGTTCAACGCCGTGCGTACGCGCCTTGGCGGTTGGCGCGCCGCGTGCGGACAGACCGGAAACCCTTAGTCCAGCGTTGTTTCTATGAGGTCTACGATCTCGGGACTTTCCGGTGGGGTGTTCGACCGCCATGTGCCCATGATTTCTCCGTCCGGGCCAATGAGAATCTTGTTGAAATTCCATTGCGGCACAAACGATATCCGGTCCTTTACGGACTTGAAAAACGGATGAGCTCGGTTACCCTTAACATGAGTAATATCTGTCATTGGTAAATCCAATCCGAAGGTGATCATGCAAAAGTCCTTAACGTCCGCGGCAGAGTTCAGCTCTTGATTGAAGTCGTCCGAGGGAATGGCAAGCACGATCAATCCCTTGTTGCGGTAGCGATCGTACAGGGACTGCATGCCTTCGTATTGGTAAGTGTATCCGCATTGAGAGGCGGTGTTGACCACCAGAACCGGTTGTCCGCGCCAGTCTTCCAGCGCAAGCGTGCCTCCGTCGATCGACGGGAATGTCCCTGTCAACCCATCGGCAAAGGCCGTCCGGGCACAGAGCACGAGTAGCAAGAGCAGAAGGCGCATGTTGATTAACCATCTTGGCGAGGTAGGTCGCATCCGTTCACCTTGAGGAAAATAGGGCTTGGAAGTTCCTGGACCAGCCCCACATTAAGTCGTCATACACGTTAGAAAGGAATTCCCATGGCGCGATATACCATATCCGACGAAGCTCTCGCCGCGCTGACCGAGGAGGAATTCTATGTCACGCAGCAAAGCGGAACCGAACGCCCCGGAACCGGCAAGTACCTGGCCAACAAGGAGCCGGGCATCTATGTCGACGTGGTGTCCGGCGAGCCGCTGTTCGCATCCGCGGCGAAATACGAATCCGGGTGTGGCTGGCCCAGTTTCGTGAAACCGATCGAGCCCATGAATGTCGTGGAAAAGACCGACCGCACACACGGCATGGTCCGCACCGAAGTCCGCTCGAAACACGGCGACAGCCATCTTGGCCATGTCTTTCCGGACGGACCAAGGGATCGGGGCGGTCTGAGGTATTGCATCAATTCTGCGGCGCTGCGTTTCGTTCATCGGGACGAAATGGAAAGCAGAGGTTATGGTGACTACATTCAATTTGTGGAGGATTTGTCATGACCAAACGCGAACGCGCCGTATTGGCAGGTGGTTGTTTCTGGGGGATGCAGGACCTGATCCGCAAGCTTCCCGGCATCCAGACCACCCGCGTGGGCTATACCGGAGGTGACGTTCCCAACGCCACCTACCGCAATCATGGCACCCATGCCGAAGCCATCGAGATCTGGTTCGATCCCGACGTGATCAGTTATCGCGATCTGCTGGAATTCTTCTTCCAGATCCACGACCCGACGACGATCAACCGCCAGGGCAACGACATGGGTCTCAGCTATCGCTCTGGAATCTATTTCGAATCCGAGGATCAGCGCCAGGTGGCCCTGGATACGATCATGGACGTGAACAAGTCCGGGCTGTGGCCGGCCCGCGTCGTGACCGAGGTCAACCCGGTCGGCGATTTCTGGGAAGCCGAACCCGAACATCAGGATTACCTGAAGCGGTT
This sequence comes from Marinibacterium anthonyi, assembly GCA_003217735.2. Classification (GTDB taxonomy): domain Bacteria; phylum Pseudomonadota; class Alphaproteobacteria; order Rhodobacterales; family Rhodobacteraceae; genus Marinibacterium; species Marinibacterium anthonyi. The sequence continues at coordinate 5,442,086 of CP031585.1, forward strand.
CCCGAATGGCTACACCTGCCATTTCCCGCGCGCGGGCTGGGTTCTGCCCCGCCGAAAAGCCGCAGAATGACAGCGGAATGATCAGGGTCCGAGGCGCGTGCAAGCCCAGCGTGCCGCCTCGGCGACAGTATCGTCAGAGTCGGATCTGAGTCCTGCCGCCACGGGCATCAGCCGCGCGTCCTTCGAATTTCCGATGGCATAGAGCACGTTTCGCACGAAACGATCCCGCCCGATCCGCTTGATCGGCGATCCCGAGAACCGCGCGCGGAACCCGGCGTCGTCCAGGCGGGCCAGTTCTTCCAAAGGGGCGGTGGCGTCGCCCATGTAGCGCAGATCCGATGCTGCCCTGGCGAACTTGTTCCAGGGGCAGATCGCCAGGCAATCGTCGCAGCCATAGATCCGGTTGCCCAGCAGCGGCCGCAGGTCTTCGTCGACCGGACCCTTGTGTTCGATCGTCAGGTAGGAAATGCAGCGCCGCGCATCCAGCCGGTAAGGTTCCGGAAAGGCGTTCGTCGGACAGATGTCCTGGCACAGCCGGCACGACCCGCAGTGATCCACCTCGGCCGGGTCCGCCGGCAGGTCCAGCGTGGTGAAAATCGCCCCCAGGAAGCACCAGTTGCCCCAGTCGCGGCTGACCAGGTTGGTGTGCTTGCCCTGCCACCCCAGCCCCGCCGCCTGCCCCAGCGCCTTTTCCGGCACCGGCGCGGTATCGACAAAGACCTTGATCGCGGGATCCGATCCCGCCGCGTCGATCAGCCAGCGGCCCAGCCGTTTCAACCGTTTCTTGACGATGTCGTGGTAATCCCGCCCCCGCGCATAGGCCGAAACCACCCCGCGGTCGTGCTGCTCCAGCAGCGGCAGGGGATCGGACTCCGGCGCATAGCTTTCCGCCAGCATGATCACCGACCGCGCCTCGGGCCAAAGCGCGGCAGGATCCGCGCGCCAATGCACCCGGTCTTCCAGCCACCCCATCTGCCCGTGATACCCCGCGTCCAGGAACGCCCGCAGCCGGTCCGCCACTTCGGGCACCGCGTCGGGCCGACAGATGCGCATGGCGACGAACCCTTCGTCCAGGGCGCGGGTGTTCAGACGGTCTTTCAGCGCGGCGAGGTCCATATCGCTCCTTAACTGTCTTCGCGATCGCTGCCAAACATGCAGGACCTATACATCGCCAAAGGACCTCCTCCATGTCCCAGTCCCCGATCGTCCGGGCTTTCTTCGACCGCCCGACCGGCAGCCTGCAATACGTCTTCCACGATCCGGACACCCGCAAGGGCGCCATCGTCGATCCGGTCTGGAACTTCTTCCCCGAGGCCGGCGCCGTCACCACCCGATGCGCGGACAAGATCCTGGCCTATGTCGCGCAGGAATCGATCCAGGTCGACTGGATCCTCGACACCCATCCCCATGCCGACCACTTCAGCGCGGCGGTCTACCTGTCAGAGCAGTTGGGCGGCGTACCGCGCGCCATCGGGGAAAAGGTGACGGGGGTGCAGAAGCTGTGGCAGGGCCTGTATCACCTGCCGGACCTGAAGACGGACGGCAGCCAGTGGGACAGGCTGTTCGCCGATGGCGACAGTTTCATGCTCGGCAATATCGAGGTGAAGGTGATGTTCTCGCCCGGTCACACGCTGGCGTCGATCACCTACGTGGCCGGCGACGCCGCCTTCGTGCATGACACGCTGATGATGCCCGAAAGCGGCACCTCCCGGGCCGATTTCCCCGGTGGCAGCGCGGCCGAGCTTTGGCAATCGCTGCAAGCCATCCTAGCCCTGCCGACCCACACACGCCTTTACATCGGCCACGATTACCCCGCCGCCGGGGCCCAGCCGACCTATATGGCGACCGTCGCCGAACACCGCCTGCGCAACACGCACGTCAAGGACGGCATCTCGCGCGAAGAATTCATCGCCACGCGCGACGCCCGCGACGCCACGCTGAAACTCCCCGACCGCATGCTCGCCGCGCTCCAGGTCAACATCCGCGGCGGCCGCCTGCCCGAGCCCGAAGAAGACGGCACCAGTTACCTGAAACTCCCCATCGGCCGCTTTGCCCCCCGCTGACGCGCGCCGCCCCTGTCTTCTTCTTGGCTCAAATACCTCGGGGGAATCCTCGGCACGAGGATGGGGGCAGCGCCCCCGATTACCCCTTCGCCTGCCGCGCCAACTGCACGGCAAGGATCCCTGCGGTGATGATCGCCACCCCCACCAGGTCCATCGCCGTCATTCGTTCCCCCAGCAGCAGCCAGGCCACCGCGACGCCGAAAACCGGGTTCAGGAAATGGAACGTCGCCGCCCGGACCGCGCCGATCCGGTCCAGCAGCAGCACCCAGACAAAGGTGGCCAGCAACCCGGGCACCAGCGTGGTGTAAACGAAGGCCGCCAGCAGCTTCCAGCTCGGTTCGACCCGCGGGGTTTCGACCGCCAGCGCCACGACGGCCAGCACCGCGGCGCCGATCAGCATCTGCAGGCCGACGATCATCATGAAATTCCCGCCCGATGTCGCGCCGCGGATGGCCAGCGTCGCGAAGGTCAGCGCCAGCGCGCCGCCCAGGCACAGCAGGATGCCGATCACATCCGTCCCGCCCGAGATCCGCGCGCCCATGATCACCGCCACGCCGACAGCTCCGGCGACCAGGCCGGCAATGCCCACGGGGCCCAGTTTCTCGCCAAAGATCAGCCAGGTGGCCAGCGCCACCAGCAACGGCATGGTCGACGCGATGATCGTGGCCATCGACGCTTCGATCCATTGCATCGCGACAAAGTTCAGGCCCAGGTACAGCGCGTTCTGACAGACCCCGAACAGGATCGTCGCCCGCCACTGGACCCGCGTCAGGTGCCAGCTTTGGCCCATCGCCCGCGCGATGATCACGCCCAGCAGCCCCGACACCAGGAACCGCGCCGCCAGCGAAAACAGGGGCGAGGCATCCGCCACGATGATCCGGGCCGAACTGAAGGCCGAAGACCACATGAAGGCAAAGGCCACCCCCATGCCAAGCGCGCGCAGGTCCATGTTCATCCCCTCAGATCATTCGCGGCCGACCATTTCCCAATCGCCGGCGCGCCGCAAGGCGGCAGGGCAGGCGATGGATGAAAGGCGGATGAAAGGCGGATGAAAGGCGGGCAAAAGGTGGGCAAAAGAAAAGGGCCGTCCAATGACGGCCCTTGCGATGTGCGTTGCCTGTGGGGATCAGGCTGCGTTCACGCTGTCCTTCAGGGCTTTCGCGATGGTCATCTTGACCACCTTGTCAGCTTCCTTGGTGAAGGTTTCGCCGGTGGCCGGGTTGCGGACCTCACGCTCGGGGCGTTCGCGGCAATAGATCTTGCCGACGCCCGGCAGGGTCACGGCGCCGCCGCCCGACACTTCGCGGGTGATGATGCTGATCACCGCATCCAGCGCACCGGTGGCGGCTTTCTTGTCGGTGCCCATTTCTTCGGCCAGAGCGGCCACAAGCTGGGTCTTGGTCATGGGTTTGTTGGCCATGTGCTGTGCTCTCCTTGTTCTGCCCGATTTATGGGGCCTCAACGCAAGAATGTAACGCCATCTTGTGGGTGCACACAACTCGTAGGGGCCCGAAAGATGCAGAAACGCCGCACTTTTCAGGGGAATTTCGGCGATCATCCGCCCTTATGAGCTTTGTTACCCACCGTCAGGCAGTCGCGCAGGGCTAGATCGGGCCGTTTCCAACGTCAAGAGCGACCTCGCGGAGCCTGCGGACAACGGGCGCCAAACCGCCGCCAAGCGTTGAAAACAAGCGGATTCGGCGCCCGGCGTCAAAGAAACGCGGTCTCGTCGAACGACCGCAACTTGCGGCTGTGCAGCCGTTCCAGCGGCATCGTGCGCAGCGTTTCCATCGCCTTGATGCCGATGGCCAGGTGCCGGCTGACCTGGGTGCGGTAGAAATCCGACGCCATCCCGGGCAGCTTCAATTCGCCATGCAGCGGCTTGTCGGACACGCACAGCAGCGTGCCATAGGGCACCCGGAACCGGTAGCCGTTGGCCGCGATCGTCGCGCTTTCCATGTCCAGCGCCACGGCGCGCGATTGCGACAGCCGCTGCACCGGGCCGGACTGGTCGCGCAGTTCCCAGTTGCGGTTGTCGATGGTGGCCACCGTGCCGGTGCGCATGATCCGCTTCAGGTCATAGCCCTGAAGTTCGGTCACGTCTTCCACCGCCTGTTCCAGCGCCACCTGGATTTCCGCCAGCGCCGGGATCGGCACCCAGACCGGCAGGTCGTCGTCCAGCACGTGATCCTCGCGCAGGTAGCCATGGGCCAGCACGAAATCCCCCAGCGCCTGGGTGTGGCGCAGCCCGGCGCAATGGCCGACCATCAGCCAGGCATGGGGCCGCAGCACGGCGATATGGTCCGTCGCCGTCTTGGCATTCGACGGCCCCACCCCGATGTTGACCAGCGAAATCCCGTTCCCGTCCGCCCGTTTCAGGTGAAAGGACGGCATCTGCGGGTTCTTTCCCGTCGGGGGCAGCACGTCGTCGGGTGTCGTGATCTCGGCATTCCCGGTAGATACGAAGCTGGTGTATCCGCTGTCCGGATCGGCCAGCGCGGCACGGGCAAAGGCTTCGAATTCGGACACGTAGAACTGGTAGTTGGTGAACAGCACGTGGTTCTGGAAATGCTCGGGATCCGTCGCCGTGTAATGGCTGAGCCGGGCCAGCGAATAATCCACCCGCTGCGCCGTGAACGGCGCCAGCGGGCCGGTGCCATCGGGCGAGACATAGGTGCCGTTGACGATATCGTCGTTGGTTGTCGTCAGGTCCGGCACGTCGAAATAATCGCGCAACACGAAATCCACGGCGCCTTCCTGCGGCACGGTCAGCCCGCCGACGGCGAAATGCACCGGGATCGGCGTGTCCGACGGCCCGATGATCACCGGCTGGCCGTGGTTTTCTATCAGCAGGCGGATCTGCTGGGTCAGGTAGCTGCGGAACAGGTCGGGCCGCGTGATCGTCGCCGCATAGGTGCCGGGCGTGTAGACATGACCAAAGCTCAGCCGCGTGTCGACGCGGGCATGGCTGGTCGTGGTCAGCCGGACCTCGGGGTAGTAGGCGCGCAACCGGCTTTCCGGCGTCTGGCCGGACATCGCCGACTTGAAGCCCTCGGTCAGGAAATCGGTGGCCGCGGAATACAGCTCCTCAAGCCGCGCGACGGCGGCTTCGGCGGCGTCGAACGCTTCGGGGCCCGGGATCTTGGGGGTCTTCAACTGGATCATGACAGCGGCTCGAACAGCGGGATTTTCTGGAAGCTGCGGACATCGACAAGACCAAGGTCCGAGATGCGAAGTTCGGGGATGACGACCAGCGCCAGCAGCGAATGCTGCATGTAGGCATTGTTCAGCGTGCAGCCGCAGTCGATCATCGCCTCGACCATCTTCTGCGCCTTGGCGGCGACGTCGGTGGCCGGCGCGTCCGACATCAGCCCGGCGATGGGCAGTTCGACAAGGGCCAGTTCCTGACCATCGCGGAAGATGGTAATGCCGCCGCCCACTTCGGCCAGCCGGTTCGCGGCCAGCGCCATCTGGTCGCGGTCGGTGCCCACGACGATCATGTGGTGGCTGTCATGTGCCACGGTCGACGCGATGGCCATCTTGCCCTGATATCCAAAGCCCGAAACGAAGGCATTGGTCACGCCACCGGTGGCCTGGTGGCGTTCCACCAGCGCGATCTGGCACACCTCGCCTTCGGCTTCCACCAGCCCGTCCTTGACCGGCAGATCGGCCTTCAGCGCCTTGGTCGGGGCCTGGTTTTCCACCACACCGATCACGTTGGCCCGCACCGCATTGGCGCCTTCGGGGGCCGTCACCTCGAAATCGCGCGCGCTCATCGCGTGGCCCAGCCGCACGGTCTGGCGCGCGGTATCGGGCCAGTCGTAATGCGGGCAGTCCACCAGGCAGTCTCCGTCCTTCGCCACCACCTGGCCGCGCGCGATCACCAGTTCGATCGGCAGGTCCGTCAGGTCAGACGTCAGGATCACGTCGGCCCGCCGTCCCGGGGTCAGCGACCCGATCTCGCGTTCCAGCCCGAAATGGGTCGCGGTATTGATCGTCGCCATCTGCAGCGCCACCAGCGGATCGCAGCCACAGGCAATGGCGTGGCGCACCACCCGGTTCATGTGCCCGTCGTTCACCAGCGTGCCGGAATGGCAATCGTCGGTGCACAGGATGAACCCCCGCGGATCCAGCCCCTTTTCGGTCACCGCGGTGATCTGCGATTCCACATCGTACCAGGCCGATCCCAGCCGCAGCATCGACCGCATGCCCTGCCGCACCCGCGCGATCGCGTCCGCTTCGCGCGTGCCCTCGTGATCGTCGGCGGGCCCGCCCGCGACATAGGCCGCGAAATCGTCGCCCAGGTCGGGCGAGGCATAATGCCCGCCCACCGTCTTGCCCGCGCGCTGGGTCGCGGCGATCTCGGCCAGCATCTTGGGATCGGCGGCGGCGACACCGGGAAAGTTCATCATCTCGCCCAGGCCCACGATGCCGGGCCAGGTCATCGCCTCGGCTACATCCTCGGGCGAGATCTCGAAGCCCGTCGTCTCAAGCCCCGGCGCCGAGGGCGCGCAGGACGGCATCTGGGTGAACACGTTGACCGGCTGCAGGATCGCCTCGTCGTGCATCATGCGCACGCCGTCCAGCCCCAGCACATTGGCGATCTCGTGCGGGTCGTGGAACATGGACGTGGTGCCGTGCGGGATGACCGCGCGGGAAAATTCGGCCGGGGTCAGCATGCCGCTTTCGATATGCATGTGCGCGTCGCACAGCCCGGGGATCATGTAGCGCCCGTTGGCCTCGATCACTTCGGTATCCGGCCCGATGCGACGACCGGCATCGGGAACGACGCAGGCGATGCGGCCTTCCACGATGCAGATGTCATGTCCGGGCAGGGCCTCGCGCGTGTGGACGTTCACCCAGATGCCGCCACGGATGACCATGTCGGCAGGGGCGCGCCCGGCGGCGACGGCGATGAGCTGAGGGGCGACGGAGGGCCAGTCGGCGATACGCATATGTTCCATGGTCTGATTTTGTGGATCGGCGCGGCGTGTGCAAGCTGTTTTCCGGGGCTGATAGGCGGTGCGGATGACGCCGGTGTGACGTCACCCTCCCGCAAGGTGGTCAAAACGGGGATCAACACGGGGATCAACACGGGGATCAACCTGGCGTGCCTGCACCGCTTCGGACGGGGGTTCTGGCCGGCGCCCGGACAGGGCATGCTGCACGGGAAACCCACGACGGGAAAGGGCGGGATCATGGATTACGACAGCGTCGAGGCCCCCGATTTCGGGCGCAGCCTGACGGGGATCGGGCTGAACCTGCTGGTGCGCGACGTGCCGGGGCGCTGTGATTTCCTGGTCCAGGTCTTCGGGATGCGCGCCTACCAGGTTTCTGGGGATTTCGCGATCCTGCGCTATGGTGATACGGTGTTCCAACTGCACGCGGACGGGACGTATCACGCCAATCCGCTGCTGAGCCTGCTGCCCGAGACCCCGCCGCGCGGCGCGGGGATCGAACTGCGGCTGTATGACACCGACCCCGACGCGGCGGTGGCCCGGGCCAAAGCGCTGGGGGCCGTGATCCTGCAGGGGCCGACCGACAAGCCGCACGGGCTGCGCGAGGCCTACGTGCTGGACGACGACGGCTATGCCTGGGTGCCCAGCCGACGCCTGGCATGACCTGCGCCGTCGCCGCGACGTTTCCGGTGGGCGGGCCACCGACCTGTTTGCAAACCGGCACCAACCCCTGCAGGTTGGGCCCAAGCCCGACAATGTGCCAGGACCAGGAGAGAATGCCATGAGCGTTGCCGAACTCAGACCGAACCTCGACCACTGGCAGGAGCGCGTGGACCTTGCCGCGGCCTTCCGCTGGACCGTGCGGCTGGACATGCACGAGGGCGTCGCGAACCACTTCTCGCTGGCGGTGAACGATGACGGAACCAGGTTCCTGATGAACCCCAACCAGATGCATTTTGGCCGGATCCGGGCCAGCGACCTTCTGGAACTGGACGCCAACGATCCGTCGACCATGGACAGGCCCGACGCGCCGGACCCCACCGCCTGGGGCCTGCACGGCACGCTCCACCGGCTGTGCCCGCATGCGCGCTGCGCCATGCATGTCCATTCGATCCATGCGACCGTCCTGGCGTCGCTGTTCGACAGCCGGCTGCTGCCGATCGACCAGAATTCGGCGATGTTCTTCAACCGCCACGTCATCGACGAGAATTACGGCGGGCTGGCCTTCGAGGAAGAGGCGCTGCGCTGCGCCGAACTGCTGGCCGACCCGAAGCAGACCGTGCTGATCATGGGCAACCACGGCATCATGGTGATCGGCCAGACCGTGGCCGAAACCTTCAACCGCATGTTCTATTTCGAACGCGCTGCCGAAACCTATATCCGCGCGCTGCAGACCGGCCAGCGCCTGCGGGTGCTGTCGGACGAGGTCGCCGAAAAGACCGCGGCCGAAATCGAGACCTATCCCGAACAGGCCGACCGGCATCTGTCCGAGATCAAGCTGCTGCTGGACGGCGAAGGGTCGGATTACGCCGCCTGAAGGGCGCGAACCGGCGAGAGACGGGACAAGACGCCGGCCAGATTGGCCGGGGACAGGAATTGAGGCAAGAATGCAATACGGGCTGAGTGACGAGCAGGAGATGATCGTCTCGACCGTTCGTCGATTCGTCGAAACGGAAATCTACCCCCACGAAGACCTGGTCGAACGCAGCGGCGACGTGCCGGCCGAGATCGCGGCCGAGATCAAGCGCAAGACGCTGGAGCTGGGGTTCTACGCCTGCAACTTCCCCGAAAGCGTCGGCTGCGCGGGGCTGAGCCACATGGATTTCGCCCTGGTCGAACGGGAACTGGGCCGCGGATCCATGGCGCTGAACCATTTCTTCGGGCGGCCCCAGAACATCCTGATGGCCTGCGAGGGCGACCAGGTGGATCGCTACCTGATGCCCGCCGTCCGGGGCGAGCGGATGGATGCGCTGGCGATGACCGAACCGGGCGCCGGGTCGGACGTAAGGGGCATGAAATGCGCCGCGGTGCGCGATGGCGGCGACTGGGTCGTGAACGGGACCAAGCATTTCATTTCCGGAGCGGACCACGCCGATTTCATCATCGTCTTCATCGCCACGGGCGAGGATCAGACACCCAAGGGGCCCAAGAAGCGCATCACCGCCTTTCTGGTCGACCGGGGCACGCCGGGCTTCACCATCCGCGACGGCTACAAATCGGTCAGCCACCGCGGCTACAAGAACATGATCCTGGATTTCGACGACTGCCGCCTGCCCGACGCCCAGGTCCTGGGCGAGGTCGACGGCGGGTTCGACGTGATGAACACCTGGCTTTACGCCACGCGCATCACGGTCGCGACGATGTCGGTGGGCCGGGCGCGGCGGGTGTTCGATTATGCGTTGAATTACGCCGCCGAGCGGGAACAATTCGGCCAGCCCATCGGTAAGTTCCAGGGCGTGTCCTTTCAGATCGCCGACATGATCACGGAAATCGACGCCGCCGACCTGCTGACGCTGGCCGCCGCCAATCGGCTGGACCAGGGGCTGCCGGCGAACCGGGAAATCGCCAGCGCCAAGGTGTTCGCATCCGAGATGCTGGCCCATGTGACCGACGCGGCGATCCAGATCCATGGTGGCATGGGGCTGATGGACGATTATCCGCTGGAACGGTTCTGGCGCGACGCCCGCGTCGAACGGATCTGGGACGGGACCAGTGAAATCCAGCGCCACATCATCTCGCGCGAATTGCTGCGGGCGTTGGGCGCATGAGGCAGGTGTAGGTTTGGGATATTTGGACAAAGATGAAGCCAGAAGCGTCGGGAAAGGTGCCCTGACGCGGTTGCTGGCCCCGAAGCGGATCGCCGTGGTGGGCGGCGGGGCCTGGGCGGCCTCGGTGCTGGGCGGGGCCGAACGGCTGGGGTTCGCCGGGGCGCTGACCTTTGTCCATCCCAGGGGAAAGGCGCCGGACGGCGCGCATGTGGTGACCTCGCTGGCGCAGCTGGACGCGGCGCCGGATGCGGTTTTCCTGGCGATCAACCGCCATGCCTCGATCGACGCGGTGCGCGAACTGCGCGAGATGGGCGCCGGCGGGGTGGTCTGTTTCGCCAGCGGCTTCACCGAGGCGCTGGCCGAGGATGCGACCGGCGCCGATCTGCAAGGCCAACTGGTCGAGGCGGCGGGCGACATGCCGATCCTGGGGCCCAATTGCTACGGCTATGTCAACGCGCTGGACGGCGCGGCGATCTGGCCGGATCAGCACGGGATGGCGCCGGTGGATCGCGGCGTGGCGATCCTGACGCAAAGTTCGAACATCGCGATCAACCTGACCATGCAGCAGCGCGCCCTGCCGCTGGCGATGATGGTCACCTGCGGGAACATGGCCCAGCAAAGCCAGGCGCGGATCGCCGCGGCGCTGCTGGATGATCCCCGCATCACCGCGCTGGGGCTGCACGTGGAAGGCTTCGGCGACATCGCCGAATGGGAAGCGCTGTCCGACAAGGCGCAGGACCGTGGCGTGCCGGTTGTCGTGCTCAAGGTCGGCCGGTCGTCCCAGGCGCGGGCGGCGACGGTGTCGCACACCGCCTCGCTGGCCGGCAGCGATGCCGGGGCGCAGGCGCTGATCGACCGGCTGGGGTTTGCCCGGCTGGATGACCTGTCGTCTTTCCTGGAAACGCTGAAGCTGTTGCACGTGACCGGCCCGCTGCCGTCGCGCAACATGGCCGCGATCAGCTGTTCGGGCGGCGAGGCCAGCCTTGTGGCCGACATGGGCGCGGCCCGTGGGCTGAGCTTTCCGCCCCTGACCGAGGCCCAGGGCAAGGAGCTGCGCGCGGCGCTGGGACCCATGGTCGCCCTGGCCAACCCGTTGGATTACCACACTTACATCTGGCGCGACGTGCCGGCGATGACGCGGGCCTGGGCCGGCGTTGCGATGGGCGCGCAGGCCATGACCCTGTCGGTCGTCGATTACCCGATCACCGATGCCACCGACTGGATCTGCGCGACCGAGGCGGCGCTGGCCGTGCGGCGGCAGACCGGCAAACCCTTCGGCGTGGTGGCAAGCCTGCCCGAACTGATGCCGCGCGAGGTCGCCCTGCACCTGATGGACGGTGGTGTCGTGCCGTTCAATGGGCTGGCCGAGGCGCTGAATGCCATCGTGGCCGCCCAGCAGGTCATGGGCATGGCCCCGCCCGTTCTGCCCGCGCCCGCGGTCGCCGGCGACCAGGTGCTGGACGAGGTGGCGGCCAAGACGCTGTTGCAGCGCGCCGGCGTGCATGTGCCGCGCCACATCGTGATCCCGCGCGGCACGACGCCCGACCTGGGCGATCTGCGCGGGCCGTTTGCCGTCAAGGGGCTGGGCCTGGCGCATAAATCCGACAGCGGCGCGGTGCGGCTGAACATCGACGCCAAGGATGTCGGTTGCGTCGCCGAATCCATCGGCACCGATCGCGTGCTGGTCGAACAGATGGTGCGCGGCGGTTCGGTCGAGCTTCTGGTCGGCGTGGTGCGCGACCCGGCGCATGGTTTCGTGCTGACCCTGGGATCGGGCGGCGTGATGACCGAGATCCTGCGCGACACCGTCTCGCTTCTGGTGCCAAGCCCGTCCGAAATGGTGCTTGAGGCGCTGCAAAAGCTGCGCTGCTGGCCGATGATCGACGGCTATCGCGGCCGGGCGCCCGTGGATCTGGACGCGCTGCTGGACGCCGTCGCCTCGGTTCAGGCGCTGGTCGAGGCCGAGTCGCACCGCCTGCTGGAGCTGGAGATCAACCCGCTGATCTGCGGCCCCGGCGGGGCGGTGGCGGCCGATGCGCTGATCCGGTTCGGGGATCCGTCGTGATGCGAACCGTGGGCGCCGTGCTGTTTCCCGGGTTCGAGATGCTGGATCTGTACGGCCCGCTTGAGATGTATGCGCTGCTGTCGCAGGACTTCGAGATCCGCACTGTTGCCGAAACCCCCGGCCCGGTCGCGGCGAAGAACGGCCCGGCGACGCTGGCCACCGACGGGTTCGGTGACAACCGCGCCTATGACCTGCTGCTGATCCCCGGCGGCAGCGGCACCCGGACGCAACGGCACAATACGGCGATGACCGACTGGCTGGCCCGTGCCGCCGAACGCACCGAATGGGTGACGACGGTCTGCACCGGATCGATGCTGTTCGCCGCGACGGGCCTTTTGGACCGGCGCCGGGCGACCACCAACAAGCTGGCATTCGGCGAGGTCGCGGACGCCTACCCGGCTGTCGACTGGCAACCCCGGGCGCGGTGGGTGCGGGACGGGCAGATGGTGACATCGTCCGGGATATCGGCCGGGATGGACATGACGCTGTCCGTGATCGCCATGCTGCTGGGCCCCGACCGGGCCCGTGACGTCGCCCGCTGGGCCGAATACACCGCGGTCACCGACCCCGACAACGACCCTTTCTGCGCCAAGGATGCCCCTGAATGACCGACTCTCCGCTGAAGACCCGCCGCGAGGGCGGCATCCTCGAAGTCACGCTTGACCGGCCCAAGGCCAATGCGATCGACCTCGCGACCTCGCGCCTGATGGGCGAGGTGTTCCGCGACTTCCGCGACGACCCGGATCTGCGGGTGGCCATCGTCACCGGCGGCGGCGAAAAGTTCTTTTGCGCCGGCTGGGACCTGAAGGGCGCGGCGGATGGCGATGCGGTCGATGGCGATTACGGCGTCGGCGGCTTTGGCGGCCTGCAGGAACTGCGGGCGATGAACAAGCCGGTGATCGCCGCCGTCAACGGCATCTGCTGCGGTGGCGGCTTCGAACTGGCGCTGTCGGCCGACATTATCCTGGCCGCCGACCACGCGCGGTTCGCCTTTCCCGAGATCCGGTCGGGCACCGTGGCCGATGCCGGCACGATCAAGCTGCCCAAGCGCATTCCCTACCATGTGGCGATGGAAATGCTGCTGACCGGGCGCTGGTTCGAAGTGGACGAGGCCAGGCAATGGGGCATCGTGAACGAGATCCTGCCGGGCGACGCGTTGATGGACCGGGCCTGGGACGTGGCGCGGCTGCTGGAAAGCGGGCCGCCGCTGGTCTATGCCGCGATCAAGGAAATCGTGCGCGACGCCGAGGATTCCAAGTTCCAGGACGTGATGAACCGCATCACCGGGCGCCAGCTGGACTCGGTCGACACGCTGTATGCCTCCGAAGACCAGATGGAAGGCGCGCGGGCCTTTGCGGAAAAACGCGATCCGGTCTGGAAGGGGCGCTAAGCCGTCCTGCGACGACATGGTCGGACTCCGACCTTGGAACCGGGGCACCGCGCGCACATCTTGGTTTCAGGATGCGTGATTGAGGAGACGATCATGTCCGAACTTGGATTTCAGGTGAGCCTGACCGAAGATTTCGATGCCGCCCTGGACCGCGTCACCGCGGCCTTGGCCGATCAGGGCTTTGGCGTGATTTCGCGCATCGATCTGGACAAGGCGTTCCGCGACAAGCTGGGCGTGGATTTTCGCCGCTACACGATCCTGGGCGCCTGCAACCCCGGTCTGGCCCACAAGGCGGTGACAGCCCGGCCCGAGGTCGGATTGCTGTTGCCCTGCAACGTGACGGTCGAAGACGCCGGCGCCGGATCGGTGGTGCGGATCGTAGACGCCGGGATGATGATGGGCACCGGCGATCTGGGCGACACGCCCGAGATCGCCGAACTGGCCAGGGACGCCTCGGCCCGGCTGGCAAAGGTCGTCGCCGCGCTTGGCGCCTGAGTTCAGGGTTTGAGCGCCTTCAAAGAGAACCATTCCATCGATCCGCCGCTGCCGGCCCCCCGGTTGTCGGCGCTCTGCGCGCCGTTCCAGTTGGGGTTCTTCAGTTCCTGGCCGAAGCGGACGCTTTGCACGAACCAGTTGTTCGGGTTGGACCAGCCATCGCCGAACACCTTGGCCACGCCGGCATCGGTCGCCCCGTCGTAGCCCTTTTTATAGGCCACGCCCCGCAGCATCGACACGAATTGCGCCCAGCTGATCGTGGCGCCGAACTGGCTGTTGGCGAAGGCCGTGTCGCCGGTGGGCTGGCCCTGTGACGTCCACAAACGGGCGACATAGGGTTTCTTGCCGCCACCCAGAGGGATCGAAACCGTCGTTTCCGTGCCCGATGGCCCGAACTGGCCGGAATAGTAATTCTGGCCATCCTCGCCCTGCTTGGGATCCATCGACACCCGGTTCGGACAATCGCTGTCGCGTTTCGACACGCTGGAGTGGTTGCAGAAGGTCCGCATGCCGATGTTCAGCACGCCGTCGTCGCGCAGACCCGGCGTGCCGTTCGAATTGCGCAGCAGGAACCGAAAGATCTGCACGGCGCCCGAATATCCGTTGTCCTGGAACCCGGCATAGGTCTGTTCGGTGCCGATCTGCAGCTTGTAGGAGTCCTGGCAGGCGGTGTCATGACAATCCCCGGCGCCGAAGAAGGGCCGCATCCGGTCCTTGGGCGCGACATAGGCCGACCGGAAATTGAAATAGATCCCCTGCACATCGGCGAACTTGGTATGGGACGAGACCTGAAGAAAGGCCTGTTTGCCATCCTCGCCGGTGCCGCTGCGCAGGTACAGCCCGATGCCGCCGGCGTCCTTGTCCTGGGACAGCGCGACAAAGGATTCGCCGCGCGCGTCGGACGTGGGGCACTTGGGCATGAACACCTGGTCGGTCAGCAACCCGGTCCGGGCGCGGACGTTTTCGGGCGGATAGGGCACCTCGGCGGTGGCGGCGCTGATACAGCGCGCCTCGGCCATGTTGTCGCAAAGCCGGGCGGTCTTGCCCGGCGGCTTGCAGGCAAAGCTTGGATCCGGCGCCGCGCGGAAACTGGCCCACAGACCCGGGACGCGGTCCCGCGGATTGCCCTGCCCCCACAGGATGTGGTCGAATCCTGTCATCATCTGCGGCGAGGAAGACATTTCGTCCCGGGACGAGATGAACTTGTCCGGCTGCTGCTGCGCCATCCCCGAACCGGCGCCCATGGCGATGGCGATCATGCTGGCGAAAAGGCGGGTAAAGACGACCATGGCCGCGCTCCTTTGGCTCCCGTTTGCCTCAGAACGGTTAAGCCCAAGTGACGGTCCGGCCAAGCCCTTCACGTGCACGACAGGACGGCCGGCCGGAACGCGCCGGTCACCTCAGGTGGTCTTCGCCCCGGGCGCGGGCCAGGCGGATCTGCTTCTGGCGTTCGCGGAATCGGGCCTTGTCGGCCTGCGACGTCTCGTCGATGCACTGGTGGCAGGACACGCCGTCTTCGAATTCGGGGCGGTCGCGATCCTGGGGCAGGATCGGGCGGCGGCAGCCGTGGCACAGCGCATAGGGACCTTCCTTCAGCCCGTGGCCGACGCTGACCCGGTTGTCGAAGACGAAACATTCGCCCTGCCAGGTGCTGTCTTCGGCGGGCATTTCTTCGAGATAGCGCAGGATGCCGCCCTTGAGGTGATAGACCTCGTTCAGCCCTTCGTTCAGCAGGTAGTTGGTCGATTTCTCGCACCGGATGCCGCCGGTGCAGAACATGGCGATGCGCTTGCCGGCATAGTCGTCCTTGTGGGCGCGCCACCAGTCGGGGAATTCGGTGAAGGACTGGGTCATCGGGTCGACCGCGCCTTCAAAGGTGCCGATGGCGACCTCGTAATCGTTGCGGGTGTCGATCACCACCACGTCCGGGTCGCGGATCAACGCGTTCCAGTCCGCCGGTTCGACGTAATGGCCCACCCGCGCCAGCGGATCCACGTCGGGCTGGCCCATGGTCACGATCTCCTTTTTCAGGCGCACCTTCATGCGTCCGAACGGGGGGTGGTCGGCGGTGGCTTCCTTCCAGTCCAGATCGTCGCAGCCCGGCAGCGCCCGGATATGGGCCAGCACCTTGTCGATGCCGTCGCGCGGGCCGGCGATGGTGCCGTTGATGCCTTCGCGGGCCAGCAGCAGGGTGCCCTTGACGTCCTGTCCGCAGCACAGCGCGGCCAGCGGGCCCTTCAGCGCGGCGGGGTCGTCGAATCGGGTGAAATGATAGAGCGCGGCGATCGTGTACATGGGCGCTGGCATAGACCCGTCGCCGGGCCCCGTTCAAGAGGGACGCAATGCCTCAGTTTATGGGGCCTCAGCTGATGGGGCCTCAGCCGATTGGGCCTCAGGCTTCGTCCATCAGCACGTCCAGCACGTGGTGCGCCTGACGTGACAGGGTGGGGTGGTTGTCGCCGTAATAGGCCAGGTTGATCACCGCCCCGTACAGCGCCCAGCCCTTGCCCCGCCGGATCGTCGCCGCGTCGATGCCCGCACGCGACAGGAAGGCCGACCGCGCGGCGCCGTCGAACACCGACCAGGCCGGCGTCAGGTCCACCGCCGGGTCGCCCCGGGCGATCAGCCCGAAGTCGATCACCGACGACAGACGCCCCCCGGTGCACAGCAGGTTGGTCGGCGACAGGTCCCCGTGCACCCACAGCGGCGCGCCGGACCACGACGGCGCGGCCAGCGCGTCGTCCCACAACGCCATCAGCGTGGCGACTGGGTACTGGCGGGCGATATCGCCGATCGCCTGCCGGGTGGCCACGTTGATGCCGGTCAGCGGCACGCCCCGGTTGTGGTTCGTCGATCCGGCGATCGGCCCGCCTTCGCCGGACAGGTCGCGCAGCGCCGTCAGGAAATTCCCCAGCGCCTCGGCCGAGGCCATCGTGTTGGCGGGCGGACGCGCGTGCAGGGTTTCGCCGGGCAGCCAGGACAGGACCATCCAG
Source organism: Marinibacterium anthonyi (assembly GCA_003217735.2). GTDB lineage: Bacteria > Pseudomonadota > Alphaproteobacteria > Rhodobacterales > Rhodobacteraceae > Marinibacterium > Marinibacterium anthonyi. Next base: position 5,458,818 of record CP031585.1, read on the forward strand.
GGATGCGGATACCCGTCGTCCGGTTCCCCCAGCGCCAGCGGTTCGGGCACGGCCAGGGGCAGGCCGCGCAGATGCGGCAGCCAGTCCCATTCGCGGCGCAGCTGCATCACCGCCGAGGGCCGGCGGGGCAGGCGCAGGACCTTGTCGCCGCCCAGTCGGAACATCCAGTTGTCGGTGCCCGTGGCCGCAAGCGGCCGCACCGGCTGGCCGGCCCACTGGGGCATGCCCCGATCCACCAGCCGGGCGGCCAGGGCGGTGCTGACGGGTATCTCATCCTGATGCATGACGCTCTCCTTGGCAGTCCGGCTACCCTGATTTGCCCCATTTGGCGAGACCCGCCGCGTCGGGTCACCCCGCGCTTGACCGGATCTTTGCCGACGCCTACCCCAAGAGGGAAGCCCCGTTGAAGGAGACCCGCCCATGCACGCGCTTCTGGTGATCGACGTCCAGACCGATTTCTGCCCCGGCGGCGCGCTGGCGGTCGAAGGGGGCGACGCCATCGTGCCCCGCATCAACGCCATGATGGACGATTTCGACGCCGTCCTGCTGACGCAGGACTGGCACCCGGCCGGTCATTCGTCCTTTGCCGACAGCCACCCGGGCACGTCCCCGTTCCAGGTGATCGACATGCCCTATGGTCCCCAGGTCCTGTGGCCCACCCATTGCGTGCAGGGCACCGAAGGCGCGGCGTTTCACCCCGATCTGCGCACCGACGGCGACCTGATCATCCGCAAGGGGTTCCGCCCCGGCATCGACAGCTATTCCGCCTTCTTCGAAAACGATCACGAAACGCCCACCGGGCTCGACGGCTACCTGCGCACCCGGGGCATCACCCGGTTGACCATGGTGGGCCTGGCGCTTGATTTCTGCGTGAACTTCTCGGCCGTGGACGCGGCGAAACTGGGCTTCGAGGTGACCGTCGACATCGCGGCGACACGGGCCATCGACCTGGACGGATCGCTGGCCGCCGCCCGCGCGGGCATGACCGAGGCGGGCGTCATTTTGACGTGACCCGGCGCGCGGACGTTGCTTTGCGCGGGGCGCGGCACTAGCCTGAGTGCAACCTGATCACGCGGCGGAGAACGGGTAATGGCCGACACCGACGTGACCCGGACCGGGGAAGCGCAGCCAGACGACGCATCTGGACGGTATTATCCCGACCAGCTCATGCTTCGATATGCGCGCGGCCGGGTCCGCTTTTTCGCGCAGCGGCAGATCCTGACGGTGCTGGGATCGGGTATGCTGTGGCTGATCGACGGGCCGGTGGCCGGACTGCTGGCCCTGTGCCTGGCGCTTGCCGGCGAAGCGGTCGATTGCCTGTACCTGCGCGGCATGAAGCCCCGGCTGGCGGCCGGAACGCCGCTGATCCGGGCACAGAGGATCAGCACGCTGACCGCCGTCTTCCAGGCGCTGACCATTTCCCTGTGCGTGTCGCTGGCCTGGTTCGGCGCGCTCGGGCAGTTGTCTTTGCTGTTCCCCGTCGCCTTCCTGGCGGGCGCGGCGATCAACGCGGGCATCGTGCTGCCCTACAACCGCCCGGCGGGCTATGCCCGCCTTGGGGTCTATGCGGTGACTGCCGTGATCTTCGCCTTCCACGGCGCGATCCACACCGCCGACAGTCTTGCGGTCCTGGCGGTGGATCTGTCCGGCTTCGCGATCATGACCTATATCGTCATCGCCTTTGTCGGCTTCGTCGGCCTGGGGTTCGAACGGCAAAGGCACTATTTCTCGATCCTGGCCGAACAGACCCGCGTGCAGGCCCGCACCAACGAGGCCCTGCGCCAGCGCGAATTCGAGGCGCGGCGGCTGACCACCGCGGTGCGCAACGCCAACGACAGCGTGGTGGTCGCCGGGCCCGATGGCCGGATCACCTGGGCCAACGCCGCCTTCACGCGGATCACCGGCTATGAACTGGACGAAGCCGTGGGGCGGATGCCCGGCGACCTGCTGAACTCTCCCAACACCGATCCGGCCACGATCCGGGCGATATCCGAGGCGCTGCGCAAGGGCATCCCGTTCCGGGGCGAAATCCTGAACCGCACCAAGTGGGGCGGCGAGATCTGGATGGAGGTCAGCCAGGTGCCGGTGGTCGAAAGCGGCGCGGGCGGGCGGCCCGACATGTTCGTGGCGATCGAACGGGATGTCACCCTGGCCAAGCGCCAGGCGCGGGAACTGGCGCAGGCCAAGCAGGCCGCCGACGATGCCGCCCGGGCCAAGACCGAATTCCTTGCCACCATGAGCCACGAGATCCGCACGCCGATGAACGGCGTGATCGGCGTGTCGGACCTGTTGTGCGACACGGATCTGACGCGGGAACAGCGGGATTATGCGGAAACCATCCGCGGATCGGCCCAGGCGCTGCTGAAGATCATCAACGACATCCTGGATCTGTCGCGGATCGAAGCCGGCAAGATGGACCTGGCGCCCGAACCCTTCGATCTGCGCCATTGCGTGGACGGGGCGCTGAAACTGGTGCGCCCGCAAGCCCAGAAGAAGGGCCTGGCGCTTGAGGCGCGGATGGGTCCGGACCTGCCGGACCGGGTCAAGGGCGACGACGGGCGGCTGCGCCAGGTGCTGGTGAACCTGCTGGGCAACGCGGTGAAGTTCACCGAGAAGGGCGCCGTGAACGTGTCCGTCGATATCCGCCCCGAAGGTCGCGGCTGGCGCGCGGAGATCGAGGTGCGCGACACCGGCATCGGCATCCCGCCCGAACAGCAGGCGGCGATCTTCGAAAGCTTTACCCAGGCCGATGCCACCACCACCCGCCGCTTCGGCGGAACCGGCCTGGGGCTGACCATCTCGTTGCGGCTGGTGCAGGCGATGTCGGGCGACCTGACCGTCACGTCCGAGCCGGGCCAGGGGTCCTGTTTCCGCCTGTCGCTGCCGCTGGACCGCGCCGAGGCGCAGGCCCCCCCGCCCCGCCCCGGCAAGAAATCGCCGGACGAGGATGTGTCGCAACTGGAAGGGCTGGACCTGCTGGTGGCCGAGGACAGCGAGGTGAACCGCTTTGTCATGGAACGGTTCCTGTACGACACGGGAATGCGGCTGCGGTTTGCCCATGACGGCGGGCAGGCAGTGGACATGGTCGTGCAGCGGATGCCCGATATCATCCTGATGGACATGTCGATGCCGGTGCTCAGCGGCATCGACGCCACGCGCGAGATCCGGTCGCGGCCGGGGCGGCAGCCGATCATCGTGGCGCTGACCGCGAATGCCTTTGACGACGACCGCGAAGCCTGCTTCGCGGCGGGGATGAACGACTTTCTCAGCAAGCCTGTGGGCCGGTCCGATCTGATCGAATGCCTGTCGCGCTGGCGCGGACAGGTTGCAGAGGCGCCCGAAGCCTGATTTTGTGCGCTCCGCACCGGGGGGCGTCCCCCCGGACACGAGGAGGGGCCCGCCCTTGGACATCGCGACGCGCGTCTACAATCACAAATGGAAGATCGATCCGATCGTCCGCTCGCTGATCGATACCGATTTCTACAAGCTGCTGATGTGCCAGTCGGTCTTTCGCAACCGGTCCGACACGCGGGTCACCTTTTCGCTGATCAACCGGACGACGTCCGTGCCCCTGGCAAAGCTGATCGACGAAGGCGAACTGCGCGAACAGCTGGATCACATCCGGTCCCTGTCGCTGTCGCGCGGCGAAAGCACCTGGCTGCGCGGCAACACCTTCTATGGCAAGCGCCAGATGTTCCGCTCCGATTTCATGGAATGGTTCGAGAACCTGCGCCTGCCGCCCTACACGCTGGAACGCAAGGGCGACCAGTATGAACTGACCTTTGAAGGGTCGTGGCCCGAAGTCATGCTGTGGGAGATCCCGGCGCTGGCCACATTGATGGAGCTGCGGTCCCGCGCCGTCCTGAACGAGATGGGGCGGTTCGAACTGCAGGTCCTGTATGCCCGGGCCATGACCCGCGTCTGGGAAAAGATCGAACCGCTGCGCGATGTCGAGGGCCTGAAGATCGCCGATTTCGGCACGCGGCGGCGGCATTCCTTCCTGTGGCAGGACTGGTGCGTGCAGGCGATGATGGAAGGGCTGGGACCCAAGTTCACCGGCACGTCCAACTGCCTGATCGCCATGCGCCGCGACCTGGAGGCCGTGGGCACCAACGCCCATGAACTGCCGATGGTCTATTCCGCGCTGGCGACAACCGACGATGCCCTGGCCCGCGCGCCCTATGACGTGCTGTCGGACTGGCACGAGGAACACGACGGCAACCTGCGCATCATCCTGCCCGATACCTACGGCACCAAGGGGTTCCTGGACAACGCGCCCGACTGGCTGGCCGGCTGGACCGGCATCCGCATCGACAGCGGCGATCCGGCCACCGGCGCCGAAACCGCCATCGACTGGTGGAAGGCCCGGGGCGAGGATCCGACGCAGAAGCTGGTGATCTTTTCCGACGGGCTGGATGTCGACAAGATCATCGCCCTGCATCACCAGTTCAAAGGCCGGGTGCGGCCCAGCTTTGGCTGGGGCACGCTGCTGACCAACGATTTCCGCGGGCTGGTGTCCGGCGACCGGCTGGCGCCGTTCTCCTTGGTGTGCAAGGCGGTGTCGGCCAACGGGCGCCCGACGGTGAAACTGTCGGACAACCCGGAAAAGGCCATGGGCCCGCAGACCGAGATCGACCGCTACAAGCGCGTTTTCGGCGTCGGTGAACAGGAACGGATGGAAGTCATCGTCTAGGCCTCTGGCGGCGTCGCCGCCGAGGTTTTCTTTTTCATCCGCTCCCGCCAGATCACCGTCAGCCCGCCGATCATGATCAGCAGCCCGCCGGGGAACAGCGTGTTGAACGGCGTTTCGCCGAAGAACAGCCAGCCGAAGATGAACGCTACCGGGATCCCGAAATAGGTGAACGGCGCCAGGTTCGACTGTTCCGTCATCCGGAACGAAATCACCATCACCAGCACGGCGGTGCCGCCGAACGTGCCCATGGCCAGCAGCCAGAAGGCGTCGGACCAGGTGGTGATCGGGGAAAACCCGCCGGTCAGGGCGGCGATGACCAGCGATGTGATCATCGAGATCGACACCGAATACAGGTTGATCAGCGGGCTGGGCACCTCGGGGTCGATCAGCCGCGATGAAATGCCCGACAGCGCGTACAGCAGCGCCGAACCCAGCGGCGCAAGCGTGGCGATCTGAAAGGTCTCGGCGGTGGGGTTCATCACCAGCACCACGCCGGCAAAGCCGATCAGCACGGCGAACCAGCGCACCGGCCCCACCTTTTCCCCCAGGATCGGGATCGCCAGCGCAGTCATGAACAGCGCATTGGCATAGGTGATCGTCGTCGCCGTGGCATAGGCCATCGTTCCCAGCGAGACATAGAAGAACAGCTGCGCAAAGGACACGGACAGCCCGCGCGCAAAGGCCAGTTTCCATTGTCTCAGCTTCAGCGTCCGCCCGTTCTGGTGCCAGGCCCTGGACGACAGCAGGGCGATGCCGCTGGGAAACAGCCCGAAGAAATTCCGCCAGGCCGACAATTCGGCGGCCGAAAAGCGGGGCGAGAGGTGCTTGATCACCAGCCCCATCGACTGGAACAGAACCAGCGCCACCAGCGACAGCAGGATCGCCAGCACGACGTTGTCACCCTGACGTTGGATGGGCCGCGTGGTCATCGTCGGTCATCCATGGTGGGCGGCCACCGTCTTGAGTTGTGAAAAGCCATACAATGCCTCGAATCCTTTCTCGCGCCCGTGGCCGGATTTCCCCCGCCCCCCGAACGGCAGTTCAACACCGCCCCCGGCGCCGTAATTGTTGATGAAGACCTGTCCGGACTTCAGCCGTTTCGCCAACCGCATCTGCCGCGCCCCGTCCCGGGACCAGATCGACGACACCAGCCCGTAATCGGTGCCATTGGCGATCCGCACGGCCTCGTCTTCGGTGTCGAAGGGGATAAGCACCTGGACGGGGCCGAAAATCTCGTCCCTTGCCAGGATGTGATCACACGGCACATCGGCGAACAGCGTGGGCGTCACATAGGCGCCCGATTGCGGCGTGCCCTTTGTGATCACACCTTTGCCCGCAATGTCCAGACCCGCGCCCTTGTCCAGGAAACCCGTCACGATCTCCTGCTGGCGGGCCGAGATCAGGGGGCCTACGCGGTAATCCTCCAGCGCCGGCCCGACGGTCAGATCCGCGTAAGCGTCGCCCATCATCGCGCGCACCGCGTCATAGACGCGGCGCTGCACCAGGATCCGGGACGAGGCCGAACAGGTCTGCCCGGCGTTCTGGATGCCCGCGTTCACCAGGAACGGCAGCGCGGCGGTCAGATCGGCATCGTCAAAGACCAGCTGCGGGGATTTGCCTCCCAGTTCCAGCGTCACCGGCACCACGTTCCTTGCCGCCGCCGCCTGCACCGCGGCCCCCGTGGCGACCGACCCGGTGAAGGAAATGTGGTGGATGCCCGGATGCCCCGACAGCGCCGCGCCGGCCTCGGCCCCCAGCCCGGGGACGACGTTCAGCGCACCATCGGGCAGGCCGGCTTCGACGGCGATATGGGCAAAGGCCAGCGCGGTCAGACAGGCCTCTTCCGCCGGTTTCAGCACGCAGGCATTGCCCATGGCCAGCGCCGCGCCGACCGACCGGCCGATGATCTGCATCGGGTAGTTCCATGGCACGATATGGCCCGTCACCCCGTGCGGTTCGCGCAGGGTGTAAACGGTGTAGCCATCCAGATAGGGCAGGGTTTCGCCATGCACCTTGTCCGCCGCGCCACCGTAGAATTCCAGGTAGCGTGCCAGCGCCACCGCATCGGCCCGCGCCTGGGTCAGCGGTTTGCCGACGTCCAGCGCCTCCATCCGGGCCAGGTCATCGACGCGGTCCAGCACCATGCGGCCCATCCTTGTCAGGATCCGGCCGCGTTCCAGCGCGGTCATGCGGCCCCAATCGCCGTCCAGGGCGGATTGCGCGGCCATGACGGCGGCGTCGATCTCGGGCGGGCCGCCGCGCGCGATCTGGCACAGGGTGGATCCGTCGGACGGGTTGATCAGGTCCATCCGTCCGGCTTCGGCCGGGATCCAGCGGCCGCCGATCAGGCATGTCGTGGGGTCGAACCAGGGGGTTCGGTCGGTCATCGGGCGTCTCCTCCATCCGCCGTGAACGTGTAGCTGTGCGATTGCGACGGCGTCAGGCCGGGACCCTTTTTCAGGTCGGGCATCTGGGCCAGCGCATCCTCCCAGAAGGCGCCGGCCATGCCGTGGGCGGCCACCCCGATCACCCAGCGCCCCGGCAGGCGGGCGAATACGCGCCGCGCCGCGCCACGTCCGGTGCCCGCGCGACGGTGATCCGGGAAGATCGTGAATTCGGCCAGTTCATGCGTGCCGTCGTCTTGGGTGAAGGCCAGCGCAAAGCCGATCCGCGTGTCGCCGCGCAGGATCCAGAAGGGATGGCGCGCCGGGCCGAACTGACGCGCGGCGATACCGGCGATGTCGAGCGTCTGTCCCGGGACGATTTCGGCGAGATACCGGGCAAGCGCCGCCTCCAGCGCGGACTGGTCGGCGGACGTCATGTGATGCAGCGTGATACTCATGCGATGTCCGGCAGCACCGGGGGCAGCACCGGGGCCGCGTCGATCAGGCTGCGGGTGTAGGGATGCGACGGTGCGGTAAAGACCTGTTCGGTCGGCCCCTGTTCCACGATCTCGCCCGCCTGCATGACCATGACGCGGTCGGTGACCGAGCGGACCACTGTCAGGTCGTGGGAGATGAACAGGTAGGTCAGCCCGTATGCGCCGCAGAGATCGGCAATCAGGTCGAGAATGCGCGCCCGGACGGAAACGTCCAGCGCCGAAACCGCTTCGTCGAAGAGGATGATGTCGGGGCGGATGATCAGCGCGCGGGCGATGGCGATGCGCTGGCGCTGCCCGCCGGAAAATTCGTGGATGTACTTGCCCGCGTCCGAGGGGTGAAGGCCCACGGCGGTCAGCGCCGCGTCGATGGCCTTTTGCCGCGCGGCGCCGGTGGGGGCGCTGTCCAGCAGGTGAAAGGGTTCGGTGATCAGCCGGTCGACCCGGTGGCGCGGGTTGAACGACCCATAGGGGTCCTGGAACACCACCTGCATGCGGCGGCGGACCTGCGCGTCGTCCCCGCCGTCCCAGATCGGGGCGCCATCCAGCAGGATCTGCCCGCCCTGGATCGGCTCCAACCCCAGAAGCGCGCGGGTCAGGGTGGACTTGCCGCAACCGGATTCGCCGACCAATCCCAGGCGTTCGCCTTTCTGCAGGGAGAAGCTGACGCCCTTGACCGCCTCGAACCGCCCCGGCCGGGCAAAGGGATGCGGGCGGGCGGTGCGGTAGTGGCGGCGGACCTCGCGGACCTCAAGCAGCGCCTGCGGTGGTGGCGGCGCGGGCAGGGTGACCCGGTGGGTGGAGGCGGCGAAGAGCATCCTGGTATAGGGATGTTGGGCATGGCGCAGCAGGTGCCGCGTGGCGGCGGCTTCGACCACCTGGCCCTTTTGCATGACGGCGATCCGGTCGGCCATGTCGGCCACGACGGCAAGGTCGTGGGTGATCATGAGCATGCCCATGCCGTCTTGGGCCACCAGCTGTTTCAGCAGCGTCAGGATCTGGGCCTGGGTGGTGACATCCAGCGCCGTGGTGGGTTCGTCGGCGATCAGCAGGCGGGGTTTGAGGGCGATGGCCATGGCGATGACCACCCGCTGGCGCTGGCCGCCGGAAAGTTCGTGGGGAAAGCGGGTGAGCGGGAAGCGGTCCTTGGGCAGGCCGACGCGGGCCAGCACCTCTTCCGCCCGTTTCCGAGCGGCCTCGGGGGGCATGGCCTTGTGGATCAGGATGGTTTCGACCACCTGGTCGCCGATGGTCTTGACCGGGTTCAGCGCGGTCATCGGTTCCTGGAAGATCATGCCGACGGACTGGCCGCGTACCCGGCACATGTCGTCTTCACTCTTCGCCAGCAGGTCCTGACCGTCCAGCAGGATGCGCCCTGTGGATTTGGCCCCCTCGGGCACCAATCCCATGACGGCGAAGGCGGTCATCGACTTGCCGGACCCGCTTTCGCCGGTGACGGCGACGATTTCCCCGGGTGCGACGGTGATCGAGACGTCGCGCAGGATGTCGTAATCGCGGATCCGCAGCGACAGGTTCTCGATCTGCAAAAGGCTCATGCGCGGCGCACCCTCAGCCTGGGGTCCAGCATGTCGCGCAGCCCGTCGCCCAGCAGGTTCAGCCCCAGCACCGTCAGCACCACGGCCAGCCCCGGCACCAGCGCCACGTGCGGCGCGATTGAGATCAGGGTCTGCGCATCGGCCAGCATGCGGCCCAGCGACGGCGTGGGCGGCTGGACGCCCAGGCCCACGAAGGACAGCGCGGCTTCGACCTGGATGCCAAGCGCGAACTGGATGGTGCCCTGCACGATCAGCAGGTCGGTGACATTGGGCAGGATGTGTTCGACGGAAATCCGCGTGGTCGACTTGCCCGACACCCGGGCCGCCATGATGAATTCGCGCTGCCACAGGGACAGGGCCGCGCCCCGGGTGACACGGGCACAGACGGGGATGTTGAAGATGCCGAAGGCCAGCACCGCGTTGAAGGCCGAGGGCCCGAAGACGGCGGTGATCAGGATCGCCATCACCAGGAAGGGAAAGGCGAAGACGATGTCGTTGCCGCGCATGATGAGCTCGTCCAGCCAGCGGCCCCGGTTCGCCGCCGCCGCCAGCCCCAGCGGGATGCCGATGACCAGCCCCACGGTAATCGCCAGCGCCGCGATGGCGATGGAGGTGCGCAACCCCACCATGGTCATCGACAGCATGTCGCGGCCCAGGTGATCGGTGCCCAGCCAATGGGCGGCGGATGGTTTCTGCAGCTTGGCGGGGATGTCCAGCAGGGTGACATCGTAGGGCGTCCACACCAGCGATATCAGCGCGAGCACGGCCATGAGCGCGGTCAACGTGGCGCCGATCAGGAAGTTGCGGCTCATGTGCGGGCTCTCAGCCTTGGATCGACGGCGGCATAGGCCAGGTCGACCAGGAAGTTGATCACGATGACGGCCATGACCACCAGCATGACCACCGATTCCACCACGATCAGGTCGCGGGCGGTGATCGACTGAAAGATCAGGCGGCCGAGGCCGGGCAGGTAGAAGACCTGTTCGATGATGATGGTGCCCGCTACGAGGAACGAAAACTGCATGCCGATGATGGTCAGCACCGGGATCAGCGCGTTCCTGAGCGCGTGCCGCCACAGCGCCTGGCGCCTGGACAACCCCTTGGCCCGGGCGGTGCGCACGAAATCCTCGCCCAGAACGTCGATCAGCGCGGATCGCATGACGCGCGCCAGGATCGCGCCCTGCGGCAGGGCCAGGGCGATGGCGGGCAGGGTCAGGGCATGCAGCCCGGTCAGGATTCCCTTGTCCCAGCCCGGGAACCCCCCGGCGTTGAACCAGCGCAGGCGGATGGCGAAGATCAGCACCAGGAACATGGCGAACCAGAAATTCGGGATCGCCACGCCCAGCTGGGTGGCCCCCATGACGGCCGTATCCCCCGCGCGTCCCCGGCGCGAGGCAGCGTAGATCCCGGCGGGGAAGGCCACGACCAGCGACAGGATCAGCGCGTACAACGCCAGCGGCGCGGTCACCTGCAGCCGGTCGGCGACCATCTTCGCCACCGGCGTGCGATAGGTATACGAGGTGCCGAAATCCCCCGTCATCATGCCGCCGATCCACGCGAAGTACCGTTCGACCCGGGGCTGGTCCAACCCCAGGTCGGCGCGCAGCGCGGCCACCGTGTCGGGCTGGGCGTTCATGCCCAGCATGTAGCTGGCCGGATCGCCGGGCACGACCTCGATCACGCAAAAGATCACGACCGAGGCAACGGCAAGGCTGACGACCAGCGAGGTCAGGCGTTTGAGGATATAGCGCAGCATCGGCGGCAGGTTAGGTCCGGTCCCGGGGCCGGTCCAGAGGCAAAGGTTTTTCGACAACGTGACTTGCGCGACATGCCCCTGGACGGGCAGGAAGGGGAACACATCCCCCGAGCGAGGCCGCCCCATGTCCGACCCGTTCTACGATACCCTGACGCCCGTGTCCGTCTTTGACGCGCTGACCCGCCCCGAGGTCTATGCGCCCCTGCCCGGCGACTGGTGGATCGGCGTGGCCGACATCGCCAATTCCACGCAGGCCATCGAACAGGGGGCCTACAAGACGGTGAACATGGTCGGCGCCGCGGTGATCTCGGCCCAGCGGAATGCGCATGGGGGCGAGGGGTTTCCCTTTGTCTTCGGCGGTGACGGGGCGTCCTTTGCGGTGCCGGACGCGGCGGCGGATGCGTCGCGCGACGCGCTCAGGGCGGTACAGGCCTGGGCCAGGGACGCCTTTGGGCTTCACCTTCGGGCGGCGATGGTCCCGTTGGCCGGGATCCGCGCGGGCGGGCGGGATGTGCGCGTGGCGCGCTATTCGGTGACGCAGGCGGTGGATTACGCGATGTTTTCAGGCGGCGGCATGGCCTGGGCCGAGTCCGAGCTGAAGGCCGGCCGGATCGGGATGGAGCCGGCGGCGACAGGCGTGATGCCGGACCTGACGGGCCTGTCCTGCCGCTGGTCCAACATGAAGGCGCGGCACGGGCGGATCGTGTCGCTGCTGGTCCTGCCCGAGGATAACGCCGATCCGGCCGCCTTTGCCGCGTTGTGCGGACGGGTGCTGGCGCTGACCTCGGCGCTGGACCGGGGTGGGCACCCGGTGCCGGAGGACGGGCCGCCGGTGGCCTGGCCGCCCCCCGGCACAGAGCTTGAGATGGCGGTCACCGGGCGCGGCCGGCTGGCGCTTCTGGCCGAGACCTTCATGATATGGGTGATCATGAAGACCGGCCGGGGCCCTTCGGGTTTCGACGTGGGGGAATACGTTCGCACCACGGCCCGCAACGCCGATTTCCGCAAGTTCGACGACGGGCTGAAGATGACGCTGGATTGCGATGCCGCTACCGTGGCGGCGCTGAAGGCGATGCTGGACGATGCGTCGGGCGTGGCGCGCTATGGGCTGGAGGAGCAGGACGAGGCGATGATGACCTGTATCGTGCCCTCGGCTTTCGGGGACGATCATCTGCATTTCGTGGATGGCGCATCGGGCGGCTATACCCGGGCGGCGGCGCGGCTGAAGGGACGGGATTGAGGTATTTGGACCAAGAAGAAGACAGGGGTTCGGCGCTGAAGCGGCCCCTGTTCATCGGGTCGGAGATCTATCGCCGGTCGAAGTATTCGGGCTGGCATCCCTTGCGGGTGCCCAGGGTGTCGATGGTGATCGACCTGAGCCGCGCGATGGGGTGGCTGCCGCGCGAGGTCTATCGGACGTCGCCGCGCGCCAAGCCGCACCTGCTGGAGGCCTGGCATGCGCCGGATTACGTGGCCGCGCTGCAACGGGTGGAGGCGACGCAGGCGGTGAGCGAGGAGGATCGGACGCGGTACGGGATCGGGACGGTGTCGAACCCGGTCTATCCCGAGATCTTTCGCCGGCCCGCGACGGCGGCGGGCGGATCGTTCCTGGCAGGGGAACTGCTGGCGCAGGGCGGGGTGGTCTATCATCCGGCCGGGGGGACGCATCACGGGATGCCGGCGCGGGCCAACGGGTTCTGTTTTCTCAACGATCCGGTGCTGGCGATGCTGTCGCTGCGCCATCATGGGGTCAGGCGGATCGTCTATGTGGATATCGATGCCCATCATTGCGACGGGGTCGAGGTGGGGTTTTCGGGCGATCCGGATTGCCTGATGATTTCGGTTCACGAGGAGGGGCTTTGGCCCCGGACCGGCGGGTTGGAGGAGACGGCGGGCGGTTCGGCGATCAACCTGCCGGTGCCCAGGGGGATGAACGATACCGAGATGGAGCTGATCCGGGAGGAGGTGATTCTGCCGGCGGTGGCGGGGTTCGGGCCGGAGGCGATCGTGCTGCAATGCGGGGCGGATGCCGTCGAGGAGGATCCGCTGTCGCATCTGAGCCTGTCGAACAATGCCCATTGGGGCGTGGTGAGGGGGCTGATGGGGATGGCGCCCCGGCTGCTGGTGCTGGGCGGGGGCGGGTACAATCCGTGGTCGGTGGGGCGGCTGTGGACCGGGGTGTGGGCGACGCTGAATGCGATCGAGATTCCGGACCGGCTGACGGAGGAGGCGGAGGCGGTGCAGAGGGGGTTGAGCTTTGAGGGGAACCGGCGTGGCAAGAACCCGCCCCGGCATTGGTTCACCACCTTGAAAGATACGCCCAGGGAGGGACCGGTCAGGGACGAGGTGCGCGAGCGGGTGCGGGTTCTGAAACGGCGGATCGGGGCCGGGGGATGAGAGGTGTCCCACGCGTGGGACATGTGCCGGTCTTAGGAATATCAATGGGTTACAGCGGCGGATTTACCATTTGTTAGCGGATGGAGCCGTTGGGGTAGGATGGGTTGTTTCAACCCATCGTGCGCGGGCGGCGGAAATATTTGCGTGCCCGCGCCGTGGCGGGGGCCGGGCGTCTTGAAGGGCGGGGATGCGCACGCCAGTTAACCGGCTCTGACCCCCTTGTGCCCGGAGCGCATGACATGACCGAAATCTGGATCCCGCTGCTGGGCGGCCTGGCCCTTCTGGTCCTGGGCGGAGACCTTCTGGTGCGGGGCGCCGTCCGCGTGGCGGAGCGGTTGGGCGTGTCGCCGCTGGTCATCGGGCTGACGCTGGTCGGCTTCGGGACGTCGATGCCGGAGCTGGTGACCTCGGTCCGGGCGGCGCTGGCCGGGTCGCCGGGCATCGCCTATGGCAATATCGTCGGATCCAACATCGCCAATATCCTGCTGATCGTCGGCGCCTCGGCCCTGCTGTTTCCCATCGCCGTCGCCGCATCGGCGCTGAAGCGTGACGCGGTGGTCATGCTGGCCGTCGCCGCGGGCTTCGCCGCGATCAGCCTGGTCATGCCGATGGGCCGCGCGCTGGGCGCGGTGTTTGTCGGGGCGCTGGCGGTCTATGTCTTCATGGCCTTCCGGCAGGAGAAATCCGGCGCATCCGGCGTACCGGGCGCATCCGGCGCGCTGCAGGCGAAGGAAGCCGCGCTGGAGGCGGTCGATCCGGACCTGAAACCGGGCCTCCCCGGCGTCAACGGCATCATGGCGCCGCTTGCGATGTCCATCGCCGGGCTGATCTGCGTGCTGGCGGGGGGCGCGTTTCTGGTGGATGGGGCGGTGGCGCTGGCGCAGTCCCTTGCCATCCCGGAAACGGTGATCGGGTTGACGGTGGTGGCCATCGGCACGTCGATGCCCGAGCTTGTGACCTCGGTCGCCGCCGCGCTGCGGCGGCAGGGGGATGTGGCGTTCGGCAATATCGTCGGGTCGAACATCTGCAACATCCTGGGGATCGGCGGCGTTACCGCGCTGATCGCGCCGTCGGACGTGCCGGCGCAGATCGTGACCTTTGACAACCTGCTGATGGTCGCTGTTTCGGTTCTGTTGCTGTTCTTTGCCGCCACCGGGCTGCGGATCGCGCGCTGGGAAGGCGGCGTGCTGCTGGCGGGCTATGCCGGTTACCTGGCCGTCGTCTGGCCCTGAGCGGGGCGGGCGACATACAGCACCTGGCCCCGGGGCAGCATGACGTCGCTGCGCGACAGGTCCCAGCCGGTCATCCGGGCCATGTGATCCACGTCGTCGGGCAGCACGTGGTAGGGCGGGCGGATGTCGTGGGTGACCACGCCGTCGGGCTGGCGGTAGGCGGTCGCGGCGGTCGCGGCGTCGGGAGCAAGGAAGACGGTGAACAGCAGCGTTTCCAGATGGTTGAAGCGGCGCAGGTTGGTCAGCGCGCGACGCATGTGCGCCATCGGAAGGTGCGGGAAGACGGCAAAGGCGATGGCGTGGGTGATCGTGTCGGGGATGCCGGGGAAGTCGAACCGGGGGTCTTCGACCAGCTGGCGGAGATCGAGGCGCGAGGCATCGGCCAGTTCGGTCCGGTGCCCGGCCAGCAGCAGCGCGCGGGCGGCGTCGGTGGCCCAGTAATGGCCCGGATCAAGGTAGGGCACCGCCTTGCAGCCCAGCCGCAGCGACCCGGCGCCGATGTCCAGCAGGTGGTGGTGCGGCAACAGCCCGGCGCCCTGCAGGATCTGCATCTGGATGCGGCCGGTTTCCTCCCACCGTCCGCCGACGATGTCGCGATGACGGCCCGCCGCGATGGCGTCGTCGTAGAAACCGGCTTTCTCGTAGGGGTTGGAGGTCATGTCGCGGCTTTCGATCTGGGATGCGCCCAATGGGCCGGGGGGACGCCCCAAGTCAACCGGGCCCGCGCAGGCGCAGGTAGCTGTCGGCCAGCGCCAGCACGTCGCGGGGAAAGGCGGCGTCGTCCCGTGGCGCGATGGCTGCCGGGGCCAGGCCCGGATCCTTGCGGGCGTTCAGCATGGCGCCGATCCGGGTTTTGCGGTCAAGGACAAGGCGCAGCAGCGCGCGCCGGCCTTCGCCCGGCAGTTCCGCGAGGTGGGCGCGCCGGTCCGGCGCATCGGCCGTGACCAGCTGCGCGGCCTGCTTGAAGACCGGCGGGGTCTGTCCGCTGCCCAGCATCATGGCGATGTCGCCGCGCAGCTGGTCGGGGATGGTGGCACGCGCCTGTTCGCCAACCCGAATTCGGCGCGGGTGGTGGCCGGGGACGGCTATGCGGCGATGATGCGGGGCGATCTGGACGCCTTTGGCGGCATGCGGTTCAAGCGGCGGCTGCAGCAGGTGATCGTGGGGCTTTTGCCCAGGCGGATGGCGCTGCGGCTGATCCGGCAGGCCCAGGAAACCGCCTGAGCCGCGCGCGCACGGGTGGGAACCGGCCATGCGGTAGCCATATGGGTGCCATGTGGGGCGTCGCGGGGCCTTGCATCCGACGCGCGTTGGGGCTTTGGTCTGGGCGTCGCCACCGCCCAACGGCAGAACCATTGACCGCCAGCACCCGACCCGAGACCGATCCCCGGATCGCATGCCCTTTCGGGCAGGCCGTGGCTTCGCGCGGGTATGGGATTGGTCTGGGGCGGGGATGAGCGCATGACTTTCATCATCTTCGTCAATGGGCTGATCCTGATCTTCTTCGCCGTGCTGATGGGGATCGACGCGCTGATCTTTCCCGATACGGCCGAGGTGTTCGGCTTTGCCGCCCTGCTGACGGGGGCCTTCGGCGCCATGCTGAGCGTGGTGACGGCCTCGTCCTCGTACCGGGGGATCCGGCAATTGCATGCGTTTCTTCTGACCTCGTCGGTCTGGCTGGTCGCGGGGATGGTCGGGGCGGTGCCACTGTGGATGTGGAACCTGCCGCTGACCGACGCGCTGTTCGAGGCGATGTCGGGGATCACCACCACCGGGTCCACGGTGATGAGCGGGTTGGATACGACGCCGCGCGGGGTGATCTTTTGGCGGGCGCTGCTGCAGGCGGTGGGCGGCGTGGGGTTCATCGTGACGGGGATTGCCCTGCTGCCGATCCTGAAGGTGGGCGGCATGCAGCTGTTTCGCACGGAAAGTTCCGACAAGGGAGAAAAGGAGCTGCGCAATGCCGCCGTCTTCGCCTCGGCCACGCTGCAGGTCTATGTCGGGCTGATCGGGGTCTGCGCGGTGGTCTACCTGGCCGGGGGAATGGGGCCGTTCGATGCGATCACCCATGCGATGACGACGCTGTCGACGGGGGGATATTCCGGCTACGACGCGTCCTTCGGGCATTTCCAAAGCCCGTTCCTGCAATGGGCGGGGACGTTTTTCATGCTGCTGGGGGCGCTGCCCTTCGCCTGGTACATCCGGGGCGTCTATCGCTGGCGGTTCCGCAGCGAACAGGTCGAGGCGATGCTGATCACGCTGTCGGCGGTGATTGCGGTGTTGACGGTCTGGATGGTGATCCGCAACGGGACCGAACCGCTGGAGGCGCTGCGGATGGTGGCGTTCAACGTCGTCTCGGTGGTGACGACGACGGGCTACGCGACGACGGATTATACGCTGTGGGGGCCGTTCGCGGTGGCGGCGTTCTTCATCCTGACGGCGGTGGGGGGCTGTACCGGGTCGACGGCGGGGGGCGCCAAGGCGATGCGGTGGCTGCTGTTCGCCAAGGCGGCGCGGATGCAGGTCCAGCTGATCCGGCTGCCGCACCGGGTGACGTCGATCAAGTACGAAGGCAGGCCGGTGCAGGAGGACGTGATGGGCGGGGTGATCACGTTCTTCGTGGTCTACATGGGCACCTTCATGGTGTTGAGCATCGCGCTGGGGTTCTTCGGGCTGGACGTGGCGACGGCGACGAGCGGGGCGCTGACGGCGCTGGCGAACGTGGGGCCGGGGGTGGGCAAGATCATCGGGCCGGCGGGGAATTTCGCGACGCTGAGCGACCCGGTCAAGCTGATCCTGTTCTTCGGCATGTTCGTGGGGCGGCTGGAGATGCTGACGCTTTACGTGATCCTGACGCCGGTCTTCTGGCGGGAGATCGGGCCGTTGAACCTGGCCGACTAGGGCCGGGCCGGGGGAATGTCCCACGCGTGGGACATGTGGCGGATCGTTTGAAACCAGCGGGTTACAGCGACGGATTTACCAATCGTTAGGGAATGCGGCGGGTGTAGGATGGGTGGTGACCACCCATCTTACGGGCCATCATACGGGCCATCAAACGGGCCATCCCGCGACCGGTCAGGTCGCGATCACGACGCTGTTGCGGCCCGCGCGCTTGGCCCGGTACAGCGCCGCGTCGGCGCGGCGCACGAGGTCGCCCGCCGTGGTCCGTGGCGCATGGACCGAGACGCCGACGCTGACGGTCACGTCCACCTGCAGCCCCGACGGCAGCAACACGGTCTGCCCCGCGACGGCCGCGCGCAGGCGTTCGCCGGTCTCGGCCGCGTCCGAGCCGCCGATATCGCCCAGCACGACGGCGAATTCCTCGCCGCCGTAGCGGAACAGCATGTCGGTCGGGCGGACGGCGCCGGACAGCGCGGCGGCGACCTGGCGCAACGCGTCGTCCCCGGCCAGGTGGCCATGGGTGTCGTTGAACGCCTTGAAATGGTCCACGTCGATCATCACCAGCGCGAATGCGGCGCCGCCGGCATCGGCCTGCCGGATCATGTCATCCATCACCCTGTCGAATTCGCGGCGGTTTGCCACGCCGGTCAGCCCATCCGACCGCGCCGCCGCCGACAGGGCCATTTCCTGCTGGACGATCTGCTGCGTCATCGCGTTGAAGGCGTTCGCCACCGCCGCCAGTTCCGGCGGAACCCGCACGTCGATGGCGCTGTCGCGGTCGCCCTGCGCCACCCGCATCGCCCCGGCCACAAGCTGATCGGTGCTGCGGATGAGCGCGCGGTCGATCACCTCGATGCTGAGCGCGATCATGACGATCGAGATCAGCGCGGCGGTGGCGGCGGCCCATTCGATCCTGCGCATGACGCGCAGCATCCTGTCGTGCTCGGCCTCCTGCATGACGCGCAGCCCGTCGACGACGCCGGCCAGGCTGCGGGCGAAGCCGATGATGTCCTGTTCGAAGTCCGCAAGCTCCGGATCCTCGACCCGGGCCTGTCCGGGCGCGACCTGGGCCGCCGCGCTGACCACCTGCGCCCACTGGCGGTTCACGTCGTCCAGGATCGGCTGGAACCGCGCATGCTGGCTGATCACGGCATCCAGGTCCCCAAGGTGGCGTTCGACCCGGCTTTCGGCGATCTGGAACCTGTCGCGATAGCTTTCAAGCCCGCCCCGGACATAGAAATTGACGTCGCTGGACAGTTTCCACAGCTCGTCGTTGATCCGTTCGGTCGGCATCAGGATCCGGTGGCGCAAGTTCAGCTCGTCCTGGAACGGCCGGGCGATGTTGTTGTGATAGCTGAGAAAACTGATCACTCCGATCAGAACAAGAGGGATCAGGGCGATCCCCATGCCCGCAGCGATCCATGCCCGCAGCGAGAGGGTCTTGAGATAGGTATTCAGGCGATTCATTCGGTGACTTTTGCGGCGGTTCACATTGGTTGACGACGGGGAACGGCAAAGAGTTCCCTTGACCGCGAACCGACAGCGTTACTTGGGCTCAAACCTGGAGGGGCCTCAAACTTGGAGTGGGCTGAAGCTTGGAGCTTTCGCCGATTATGCCATGTCCGGGCCGATTTGCCACGGGTTGGACAGGGGTCCGAGACGGAATATTCGCCGCCCCGGGGATCGTCCCGCAGGGGCGGAAGATCAGAGCAGAAAGTCGAAACCGCCCGCACCGGTGCCAAGGGCCGCGGTGTCGGCGTCCAGGTCCGTCACCTCGACAACCAGGATTTCGGGCCCGCCGTCGGTGCCGCGCCCGACCCGCGCATAGGCCTGCAGCCCGTCGTCCTGAAGCTGTGTTTCAAGGTCGTCCGCATAGGCCATCGCCTGGGCATAGGCGGCGGCGCCCTGGCTGTCGGTGGCGTAGTCGAAGGTGGCGCGGCCGATGTTCAGGGACTGGTCCTGGGCCACCCAGCCCGGGGTGTCGTAGGTGACGGTGGCGAAATTGAAGCTGTCGACGTCGTCCTGGGCGGCGATGGTGCGCAGAAGCACGTCGGCGTCGTCGGTCAGCTGGGTGTCGTAGCGGTCGATGACGGCTTCGACGGACTGAACCTGGCCGTCGATATCCGGGATCTTGAGGTAGCCGGAAAAGGGCATGACGAATTCTCCTTCAAGAATCTGGGCAAGAATCTGGGCAAGAATGTGGGCAGGAATTGGGGTGATTTGGTGATCGAAAGCAGGGAGATTAATCAAAAAAGCGGGACGGACCCCGCCTGTCAGACGTGGGGCGCCGCGGCGGGCCGTTCAAGGATAAACTTCAAGTTTCCGTGAATTGATGGAGTCGGGCCGGGCCGAAAACCACGAACGCCCCCGCGAAAAATCGCGAGGGCGCTGCATGTCGAAGCCTTGCGGGCGGCGGGATCAGTCGGGCCAGACGACCCCGGTCAGGTCGGTGGCGGCGGTGGGGGCATTGACCCACAGCCCTTCGATGCCGGCCTTGGCCACGGTCAGCGCGGCCAGCTGGAACAGGTAGCCGTTCACGTAATCCTTGGCGATCATGGTCTGGGCCTGGCCCAGGATATCGTTACGCGCGTCGGGGTCGGTGGTGGCGTTCAGCCTGGCCATCAGGGCCTGGAAATCCGGGTTGTCGTACTGGAAATAGTAATCCGGCCGGGCATAGATGCCGATGTCCATCGGTTCGGTGTGCGACACGATGGTCAGGCCGAAATCCTTGCCCTTGAAGACCTGTTCAAGCCATTGCGCCCATTCGAGGTTTTCGATCTGGGCGTCGATCCCCACGGCGCGCAGCTGGGCGGCGATGATCTCGCCTCCGCGCCGGGCATAGGAGGGGGGCGGCAGTTTCAGCGTGGTGGAAAGGCCGTCGGCATAGCCGGCTTCGGCCAGCAGCGCCTTTGATTTCTCGGGGTCGTAGTCGGACAGCGATGTCAGGTCGACATAGGCGGGGTTGTGGGGCGCGAAATGGGTGCCGATGGGGGTGCCATAGCCGTACATGGCGCCGTCGATGATCGCCTGGCGGTCGATGGCGTGGGCCACGGCTTCGCGCACCTTGATGTCGTCGAACGGGGGCTGACCGTTGTTCATCCCCAGGATGGTTTCGCCTTCGGTGGACCCGACGAGGACCTGAAAGCGCGGATCGGCTTCGAACTGGGGCAGGTTTTCGGGGGCGGGGAAGCCGGTGAAGACATCGACATCCTCGGCCATCATCGCGGCGAAGGCGGCGGTGGGGTCCGAGATGAACTTGAACGTCGCGGTGGCGATGGCCGGCTGGTCGCCCCAGTAATCGGCGTTGCGGGTCAGCGTGATGTGATCGCCCTGCACCCATTCGCTGAACGTGTAGGGGCCGGTGCCCACGGGCGCGGTCTTGATATTCTCGATGGACTCGGCGTCGACGATGACCGCGTCGCCCCAGGCGAGGTTGAACAGGAAGCTGCCGTTGGGTTCGGAGAGCGTGACGACCACGGTCAGCGGATCGGGCGTGTCGATGGACGCGATGCCGGTGTACAGCGCCTTCTGGGCGTTCTGGCTGTCCTCGGCGCGGGCGCGATCCAGGGAGAACTTGACGTCGGCGCTGTCCATCGTGGTGCCGTCGTGGAATGTGACGCCGTCGCGCAGGTGGAACGTGTAGGTCAGCCCGTCGTCGGAAATGTCCCAGGATGACGCCAGGCCCGGCACGACGGATCCGTCGCCCATGAACCGGGTGAGGCCTTCGAAGACGTTGGTGTAGACGACCGAGTCGATGGCCTGCGCGGCGGCCGAGGTCGGATCCAGATGCGGCGGTTCAAGCTGCATCGCGATGGTGATGGCGTCATGCGCCTGGGCGGCTCCGAGGCTGGCGGTCAGCGCGATGGCGCTGGCCATGCCAAGCCGCAGGGTGAAACGTGTCATGACCTGAACTCCCTGGTTCCGGCCGCTGTGGATGCGCGGCCCGTTGCGGCGGAGTGTCGGCAAGAAGTCGTGTTGTGACAAGCGTTTTGATCGGATCGGACCTGGGGCGGCGACCGGGGGCTTCACGGGAATGTGGGGCGCGGGCGGGCTGTTTGGAAACGGGTTTCGGGGTACACTGCGACACAGACATCCATTCCGTTCGACATGACCCCGCCAAAAGGGAGATGCCCAAGATGCCTGCACCGTTTTACAATCGCCGTTCGTTTCTGGTTACCGCAGGGCTGACCGGCGCCGCGCTGGTCCGGGGGCCCGTGGGCGCGCTGGCGTCCTATGCGCCGACCCGGTCGATGCGCGGGGGCGCCAACAATTACCACCCGGGCGCGCCGGTGGTGGACCGGCTGGGCAAGGGGTTCTTCGTGCGCGGCAAGGTGCTGCGGGCGGGCGATGGCGCGGCGTTGCAGAACGTGCGGATCCAGATCTGGGCGGCCACCGTGCTGGGCGGCGAACGCGAACCGCGCAACCGGGGATCGGTGATGACCCGCGCCGACGGGTCCTTTGAGCTGGAGATGGAGCAGATCGTGCCCAACTTCGGCCAGCCGCACGCGCACCTGGCCTATGACGACGGCGCCTTCGACACGGTGTTCCTGCGGCCGGTGATGCCGTCGGCCAGCGACACGTCGGTCACGGCCGATTTCGTGCTGGCGCCTGCCTGATCGCGGTGTGATTCGCGGTTTGAATCGGGGCTTTAATCGGGGTGTGACCCGCCCGCCCGGATGGATCCTTTGGGCGGCGGTTCTGGTGATCATGGCGGGGCCGGTGGCGGTGGCCGCCTTCAGCCCCTATTTGGCCTATCGCAACCCGGCCTACATCATCGGCGGGTTCGCCGGGATCCTGTCGCTGTCGTTCCTGTTCGTGCAACCGCTGCTGGCCGCCGGGTACATGCCCGGGCTGGCGGGTCCGCGCGGGCGGCGGGTGCACGGGTGGCTGGGGATGGCGATCCTGGTCTGTGTCCTGCTGCATGTGGCGGGGCTGTTCGTGACCAGCCCGCCGGATACGCTGGACGCGCTGCTGCTGGTCGCGCCGACGCCGTTTTCCGTTTACGGGGTCACCGCGCTGTGGGGCATCGCGATCACCGCGGGGCTGGTGGCGATGCGCCGGCGGATGGCGCCGGGTCTGTGGCGGTGGCTGCACAACGGGCTGGCGTTCGTGGTTGTCGTGGCCACGGTGATCCATGCCGTCCAGATCGAAGGCGCCATGGGTCCGGTCAGCAAGTCCTTGCTGTGCCTTGCGGTTCTGGTGGCCACCGCCGCCAGCCTGCTGGATCTGCGGGTCCTGCGCCCTATGCTTAAATCCCGGCAGCGGGGGAAGACCGAACCGATCCCCTGACATATCGCGCCCCGAAACATGCCCTTGCCGGTTGAAGCCGCGCGCAAGGGCGGCTTAGACAGGGGCGAACAGGGAACGGGGCCAATGGACGATATTTTCGTAATCGGAGGCGGCATCAACGGCTGCGGCATTGCCCGCGACGCCGTTGGACGGGGGCTGTCGGTGACTTTGGCCGAAAAGGGCGACCTGGCGCAGGCCACGTCTTCGGCATCGACCAAGCTGTTTCATGGGGGGCTGCGGTATCTTGAGTATTTCGAGATCCGGCTGGTGCGCGAGGCGCTGGAGGAACGGGAAACCCTGCTGAAGGCGATGCCGCATATTTCCTGGCCGATGCGGTTCGTCCTGCCTTTGAGCCCCGAGATGCGGTTCGACAATCATACGCCGGCGGCCAAGGTGCTGAACACGTTCATGCCCTGGATGAAGGGGCGGCGGCCCAGCTGGATGATCCGGGCGGGGCTGATGCTGTATGACAACCTGGGCGGGCGCCAGATTCTGCCGGGGACGAAACGGCTGGACCTGGACAAGGACCCGGCGGGCAAGCCGCTGCAGGATCATTTCCACGCGGCGTTCGAATATTCCGACTGCTGGGTGCAGGATGCGCGGCTGGTGGTGTTGAACGCGCGCGATGCGCAGGCGCGGGGCGCCAAGATCATGACCCGGACCGAGGTCGTGTCGACGGTGCGCCACGCCGATCACTGGACGATCACCTGCCGCGACGGCGAAGGTGTCGAGACCGAGCATCAGGCGCGGCTGCTGGTCAATGCCGGTGGGCCCTGGGCGGCGGATGTGCTGGGGCGCGTGGCGCATGTGAATTCGGCCGACACGGTGCGGCTGGTGCGGGGCAGCCATATCGTGACGAAGCGGCTGTTTGATCATGACCGCGCGTATTTCTTCCAGGGAACCGACGGACGGATCATCTTTGCCATTCCTTATGAACAGGATTTCACCCTGATCGGCACGACGGACCGCGATCACCCCGACCCGGAAACCGCGCCCGAATGCACCGACGAAGAGGCCGATTACCTGCTGGCCTTTGCGTCCGGCTATTTCCGCCGCCCGGTCACGCGCGAGGATATCGTGTGGCGCTATTCCGGGGTGCGGCCGCTGTATGACGATGGCGCCACGTCGGCCACGGCGGCGACGCGGGATTACGTGCTGACGCTGGACCGCGCGCAGGCGCCGCTGTTGTCGGTCTTTGGCGGCAAGATCACCACGTACCGCCGGCTGGCGGAATCGGCGCTGGAGAAGATCGGGACGGTGTTGCCCGTGGCCAAGGGGCCGTGGACCGCCGGCGTGACCCTGCCGGGTGGCGATATCGCGGTGGAGGCGGTGGCGGCGGCACAAAAGGCGCTGGCCGCGCGTTATCCTTTCCTGAGCGACGCCGAGGCGCTGCGGCTGTTCCGGACCTATGGCACCGAGGTGGAGGAGGTTCTGGGCGATGCGCAGACGCGGGCCGACCTGGGCCGGGATTTCGGCGGGCTGAGCGAGGCGGAGGTCGTCTGGCTGATGGACAGGGAATACGCGGTGAGCGCGGCGGATGTGCTGTGGCGCCGGACCAAGCTGGGGCTGCGCGTCCCGGAGGAGGATTGCGCGGCGCTTGAGGCATTCATGGCCGACCGCCGCACGCAGCAGAAAGAGGAGGCTGCCCGATGAGCCATATCCTGTCGATCGACCAGGGCACCACGTCGACCCGATCGATCATCTTCGACGACAAGATGCGCGCGGTGGCCAGCGCCCAGCAGGAATTTCCGCAGTATTACCCGGCCTCCGGCCAGGTGGAACACGACCCCGAGGAGATCTGGGACAGCGTGGTCGGGACCATGCGCGCGGCGTTGGACAAGGCCGGGCTGAGTGCGGCGGACATCGCCGGGATCGGCATCACCAACCAGCGGGAAACCACGCTGGTCTGGGAAAAGGACACCGGCAAGGCGCTGGGACGGGCGATCGTGTGGCAGGACAGGCGCACCAGCCCGATGTGCGCCGAACTGCGCGAGGACGGGTACGAAGATCTGGTGGCCTCGACCACCGGGCTGTTGCTGGATCCGTATTTCTCGGCCACGAAACTGGCGTGGATCCTGAACACCCACAAGAGCAGCCGGGAACGCGCGGCGCGGGGCGAATTGCTGTTCGGGACGATCGACAGCTATCTGATCTGGCGGCTGACGGGCGGCAAGAGGCACGTGACCGATGCCACCAATGCCGCGCGCACGGCGCTGTATGACATCGGCGCCGGGGAATGGAGCCCGGATCTGTGCGCGGTCTTCGGCGTGCCGGTCGAGATGCTGCCCAAGGTGCTGGATTGCGCCGACGATTTCGGCGTGACGGATGTGCTGGGCGGGCAGGTCAGGATCCTGGGCGTGGCGGGCGACCAGCAGGCGGCGACGCTGGGGCAGGCGTGTTTCGAACCGGGGATGTTGAAGGCGACCTATGGCACCGGGTGTTTCGCGCTGATGAACACCGGGGAAAGCCGGGTGACGTCGGACCACCGGCTGCTGACGACGATCGCCTACCGGCTGGACGGGCAGGTGACCTATGCGCTGGAAGGGTCGATCTTTATCGCCGGCGCGGTGGTGCAATGGCTGCGCGATGCGCTGCAGATCATCGATACGGCGTCCGACAGCGGGCCGCTGGCGGAACAGGCGGATGCGGAACAGGGGGTGACGCTGGTGCCGGCGTTCACCGGGCTGGGCGCGCCCTATTGGGCGCCCGATTGCCGGGGCGCGGTGTTCGGGCTGACGCGCGGGTCGGGGCGGGCGGAATTCGCGCGGGCGGCGCTGGAAAGCGTGGCGTTCCAGACCCGCGACCTGTGGGAAGCGATGCGCGCCGATGGGGCCGGGGCCGAGGATACGGTGCTGCGGGTCGATGGCGGCATGGTGGCTTCCGACTGGACGATGCAGCGGCTGTCGGACGTGCTGGGCGCGCCGGTGGACCGGCCGGTGATGGCGGAAACCACGGCCCTGGGCGCGGCCTGGCTGGCGGGAATGCGGGCCGGGATCTACCCGGATGCCAAGGGCTTTGCCGAGATGTGGAAGCTGGACCGGCGGTTCGAGCCGGAATCGAGCGAGGCCGCGCGCACGGCGGATTACGACCGCTGGAAACGGGCGGTGAAGGCGGCGATGGCGTTCTGAGGGTTGGGGGGCCGATTGGCCCCCTAATGGTCCCGGATCGCGGGCGAGCCTCCCGCCCGCCCACCTTGGCCCACCTTGGCGCGCCCGCGATCCTTTGCGCGGGATGTGGGCTGTTGCGCTTCGCTCTGTCCCGGCCCTATCGTTCGGGCTGGAGAGAGGGAGGAGAGGCTCATGCGCCTGCAGAACAAGACAGCCATCGTGACCGGAGGAGGATCCGGATTCGGGGCCGGGATCGTGCGGAAATTCGTGGCCGAGGGGGCGCGGGTGATGGTGGCCGATATCGACGCGGATGCCGCGGCCGAGGTCGCCCGCGAGGTCGGCGGCGTGGCCCATACGGTCGACGTGGCCTACGGGCAGTCGGTCAGGGCCATGGCCGGGGCGGCGATCCGGGCGTTGGGGCATGTGGACATCCTGGTCAACAATGCGGGCATCACCCATCTGCCGACGCCGATGGAAGACGTGTCGGAGGAGGATTTCGACAGGGTCTTTTCCGTCAATTGCAAGTCGGTCTACCTGACGGCCAAGTACCTGGTGCCGCACATGAAATCGCGGTCCGCAGGGGCGATCCTGAACGTGGCGTCGACCGCGGGCGTGTCGCCTCGGCCGCGGCTGAACTGGTACAATGCGTCCAAGGGCTGGATGATCACGGCGACGCGGACCATGGCGGTGGAACTGGCGCCCATGGGGATCCGGGTGAACGCGGTGAACCCGGTGGCCGGGGAAACGCCGCTGCTGAAATCCTTCCTGGGCGAGGACACGCCCGAGATGCGGGCGACGTTCCTGGCGACCATCCCCATCGGCCGCTTTTCGACGCCCCAAGACATTGCGAACGCGGCCTGCTACCTGTGTTCCGACGAAGCCAGCATGATCACCGGCGTCGCGATGGAGGTGGACGGCGGCCGCTGCATCTGACCGCCCCCCGGGGGGCGCGCGTTCAAGAAAGACGAAGACCCGCATGATCCCCGGACCCAGGAACCTGATCACCGATATCGCCGGGCTGAAGGTCGGCAACGCCGCCGACGCGGCCCTGAAATCCGGCGCCACGGTGCTGACCGCCGATGCGCCCTTTGCCGCGTCGGTCCATGTCATGGGCGGCGCGCCGGGCAGCCGGGAAACCGACCTGCTGGCGCCCGACAAATCGGTCGCCGCGGTGGATGCGCTGGTGCTGTCGGGCGGGTCGGCCTATGGGCTGGACGCCTGTTCGGGGGTCATGGCGGGGCTGCGCGCCGCCGGGCGGGGATACCGGGTGGGGCCGGCGGTGATTCCGCTGGTGCCGGGCGCGATCCTCTTCGACCTGCTGAACGGGGGCGACAAGGATTGGGCCGACAACCCCTATCCGGCGCTTGGGCGCGCCGCGTATGAGACCGCATCGCCCGATTTCGCCATCGGCACCGAAGGCGCGGGGACCGGGGCGCTGACGGCGATGGTCAAGGGCGGGCTGGGCTCGGCGTCGCTGGTGGTCGACGCAGGGATCACCGTGGGCGCGTTGGTGGCCGCGAACCCGATGGGCGCCGTCACCACGCCGGGCGACCGCCATTTCTGGGCCGCGCCCTTCGAGATCGACGGCGAATTCGGCGGGCTGGGGCCGGACCCGGCGGCCGGGCTGGGCCGGGTGCTGGACAGCCGCAAGGTGCGCGCCTTTTCCGCCCAGGCGGGGGAGCGGGCCAACACCACGATCGCCATCGTCGGCACCGACGCGGCGCTGAGCAAGGCCCAGTGCAAGCGGCTGGCCATGGCCGCCCACGACGGAATCGGCCGGGCCACGGTGCCCGCCCATGCGCCGGGCGACGGCGACCTGGTCTTTGCCCTGTCGACCGGGGCGCGGGAGGTCGCGGGCATCGACCGGGCGCTGGGGCTGATCTGTCACGCCGCGGCGCTGTGCCTGAGCCGGGCGATTGCGCGCGCGGTGTTTCACGCGCGGCCCATGCCGGGCGACCTGCTGCCGTGCTGGTCCGACCTGAACGGCTAGGCCCCGACATGAAACCGGTCGCGGGGGGGGCCCACGACCGGTGCGAACACGCCGGAAAGCGGCTTATTCGGCGACGCTTTGCAGGTAGGCAAAGATGTCGTCCCCGCCCTTCTTCAGCTTGAACGCCATCTTGGACTTGGCGCCGCTGTCGCCGGTCTTGTCCTTCAGCCAGGCGCTGGGGTCTTCGACCCAGGCGGTGAAGTTGTCGAAATCCCAGACGACGCCGTCTTCACCCAGTTTCACCAGTTCCGCGTCATAGTTGAAATCGGTCGATCCCACGGCGCGTCCGGCCACGCCGTACAGGTTCGGGCCGGTCTTGCCGCCCTTGACGATCTCGGTGCCGTCATCGGCAATGATCGCATGGCAGGCCTTGCACTTGCGGAAGTCTTTTTCGCCCTTGCCGGCATCGCCGGTTTCGGCTGCCACGACCGGGGCGGCCAGAAGGCCTGCGATCAAGGTTGCAACGATCCGATGCATGGTTTCCTCACTCCTGAATTGATCCTCGAGGAAGTTGTATGAGGCGCCTTGCCAGAGTCAACGGCACCTTAGGACCAATGTCATACGCGATGAACGGCTTATGACCTATGATCCGACCAGCGCCGAAACGCCGCACGGCCCCGGGTGGGCGCGTCTTGTCGCCTTGTCGCCTTGTCGCCTTGACCAGCAGGGCGCGACACGGCATGAGCGCGGATCCCTTTGACCGAGCTGCCGCTGCCTGACCCGATGACTGCCACTTCCGTTCCCAGTGCGGCCCAGAATGTGGCCCAAAACATGACCCGGATTCCGGCCTGGATCGACGACCGGCTTGTGCCGGTCGACAAGCTGGACGCCCATCTGCGCGGGCTGCGTCACAAGGCCGTGTCGGTCTTTGTGCGCAGCGAGGGGCGGATCCTGCTGCAGCGGCGCGCGCTGGGGAAGTACCATACGCCGGGGCTTTGGGCGAACACCTGCTGCACCCATCCGTATTGGGACGAGGCGCCGCGCGCCTGCGCGCTGCGCCGGTTGCGCGAGGAGCTGGGGATCGAGGGGCTGGAGCCGGAGTTTCGCGAGCGGCTGGAATATCGCGCCGACGTGGGCGGCGGCATGGTCGAACACGAGGTGGTCGATGTCTTTGTCGCCGAGGCGGGCCGGGGTCTGACGCTGCGCCCCGATCCGGACGAGGTGATGGCGACGCGATGGATCACCCTGCCCCAGCTGCAGGAGGCGATCGCGGCGGAGCCCGCGCGGTTCACGCCCTGGCTGCGGATCTACCTGGAGCGGCACCTGGACGGGATCCTGGGGCAGGGCTGACCCCCCGGGACCTGCGCGTCTGGTGGGCGTGCGGCCGGGGTATTTTCAAAGAGAAAGAAGCAGGAGGGCGGTGCGTTGGACCGGCGTCAGGTGTCGTCGACCTTGCCGCGGAGCGCCTTGACGGTGCCGCGCTGCTTCTTGGCGTCGATCCGGCGGCGTTGGGAGGCGCGCGTGGGTTTTGTGGCGATGCGCCGTTTCGGGGTGACCAGAGACTGGCGGATCAGGTCGGCCAGGCGGTCGCGGACGATTTCGCGGTTGCGGGCCTGGCTGCGGGTTTCGTCGCAAAAGAGCACGATGGCGCCTTCCAGGGTCCAGCGCCGGCCGGCCAGCCGTTTCAGCCGCGATTTGACCGCGGGGGTGAGCGCGGGAGAGCGTTCCGCCTCGAACCTCAGTTCGACGGCGGTGGAGACCTTGTTCACGTTTTGCCCGCCCGGGCCGCTTGAGCGCACGAATTGCTCGGTCAGTTCCCAGTCTTCGAGGGCGATCTTGTCGGTGATGCGCAGCATGGGGGATACATAGCGTAGCGGGAAGACACGAAAAAGGGCCGCTCGATCCAATCGAACGGCCCTCTCGAAAGCTTCGGAGGTGGGTCGGTCAGACCTTGATCCGGTCACCCGGAGGATCTGCCCACGAGGGTTGCCCTACCTGGCAGCCTCCGGACCTGTCCCGACACCTCTCTCCAATACCTTTCTAGACACTGGATCACCTCCTTTCACTCTGTTGCTGTTAGCTTCAGGCTATGATGAAGGAAGCAATCCACAAAGCAAAAACGTCAGGCCAGGGATGACTTTTGCGTCAAATGCTTCACGATCAGGCGGAAGGGGATCAGTGCGATCAGCGCCAGCGTGAGCTTGACCGACCAGTCCGCGACCCCCAGCGACACCCAGAGCGGCACGATCGGGCCGGCGCCCAGCAGCGGCAGGGTTTCATTGGCCCAGCTGACGTCGTTGGCCGGTTCCAGGAAGGTCAGCGCGGCGGCGAAGGAGACCGAGAAGAAGATCACCGTATCCAGCGTGGCGCCGATCAGGGTGGAGGCCAGCGGCGCCTGCCACCAGGCGCGGCCGCGCAGGGCGGAAAAGACGGCGACATCGGTGAGCTGCGCGGCCAGGAAGGCCAGGCCCGAGCAGAGCGCGATGCGGAAGGTGACCAGCGGGCCGAATTCGCCCACGATCTGCGTGCCGATCAGCGAGCAGACGACGCCCACGGCAAAGCCTGCCAGCACGACCTTGCGCGCCTGCGCGGCGCCGTACAGCCGGTTGGTCAGGTCGGTGACCAGGAAGGCCAGCGGATAGGTGAAGGCGCCCCAGGTCAGCCATTGGCCGAAGAGGAACTGAACGAGGATGTTGGAGGCCACCACGATGGCGGCCATGGCCAGGATGCCCGGCCAGAGAGTGCGTGTCATGTCTGATGCCCGTTTTGAACAAGGTTGCGGCGACTTGTTCCGCCGCTGATCGGCGGATGGGGGCGATTACTTGGTCCGGTCGCCGGACGCAAGGGGGGTGGCGCCGGTTGCAATGCCGGGACCTGTCAGCGCGGCGCTGTCGCCCGGGGGCGGTTCGGGGAGGCGGTATTCGACGATCTCGGTCCGCTGGAACCAGTTCTGGTTGTCGTCCGACACCATCGACGCGACGATCCGATCCTGCGGGTCGCGCCACACAGAGATGCCTTCGAGGTTGTCGTGCGCGCCGTTCTGGGTTTCCAGCAGCACCTCCATCGTGCCGCCAGACAGGGGTACGCGGACCAGTTCGGTGCGAAAGCCGATGCCGGTGAAGGCGCGCAGCAGCAGGTAGAGGTGGTCGTCGAAGATGTCGGCGCCGGAGGGTCGGAAGGACCCCTGGTCGGGCAGGTGCATCGCCACGGTCCAGGCGTCGTCGGCAAAGCGGTAGACCGGCACGGTGCCGTCGCGGTCGGTCACCTTTTCGGGGATCGCGTACAGCCGGCCCTGGTCGTCCGAGGCCAGCGCTTCGAGCCCGCCGTTGGGGGGCAAGTTCTTGAATTCGCGGGGGACGGGCAGGGGATCGGCGGGGGCGCCGACGCCGGCGTAGCAATCGACGCGGTTCTTCATTTCGAACGACACGCACAGCCTTTTGTCGGGCATCCGGGCCAGGCCTTCGGCGTCGAAACGCCGGGCGTTCAGCGGCGCGCCTTTGGCGTCGGCGATGGGCGTGCCGCGCCAGTCGTGGGCCCGGACCAGGACGCCGTCCTTGCGGGTCAGCGCGACCTCGGCCCAGGTGCCCCGGTCGCTGATCATCACGGCAGAGCTGCCGTCGGGGGCCATGTCGATCCCGGAGAAGCCGCCGAACCAGGGTGCATCATGGCGCAGCGTCAGGCTGCCGATCAGGGTGGCGGGCTGGTCGGCCCGGGTCGGGCCGGCCAGCATGAGCAGGGTCGCAAGCGTGCGCAGGATCACGACGCGGTCACTTGGGGTTCAGCACGATGGAGCAGGCCTGGGGCAGGTCGGCCAGGTAATATTCGCGCCGCGGCGTGGGCTTGGGCGCGTTCGGGTCCCGCGGCTTGGGCGGTTGCGGATTGATGATGTTGTTCACCCATTCCTGCGCCTCGGCACAGCCGTCGCCCGACGGCGGCGGATCCTGGTCGACGCAGCCGTCGGCGCCGCGGGGACAGTTCAGGCGGACGTGGAAATGGTAGTTGTGCGCGGGCCAGGACCGGATCTTGCGCAGCCATTTGCGGTTGCCCCGTTCCTGCTTGCACATCTGCACCTTGATCCCCGGCGACACGAAGATGCGCGCCACGCGCTTGTCCTTCGCGGCCTCGCGCAGGATCTCGAAATGTGCCTGGGTCCAGTTGTCGTTCACGTAGGCTTCGTTTTTCGTGGTCACGACGACGGACGAGATGCTTTCGCGCTGCTGCCGCGTCAGGTCCACCGTCTTGGCCGGCAGCATCCAGATGTCGGCATCCAGCCCGATCTGGTGGCTGCGGTGCCCCGACAGCATCGGGCCGCCGCGCGGCTGGGACATGTCGCCGATGTACAACCCGGCCCAGCCCGGCTGTGTCGCGGCAAAGCGCGACAGGTCTTCGACAAAGTCCACCGTTTCCTGGTAGCCCCAGTTGCGGTTGCGCGACAGGCGCATCGCCTGCCAGGTCGGCCCGGTTTCCGGCAGCTGCCGGCCCCCGGCCAGACAGCCCCGCGAATAGGATCCAAAGGGTTCGGACAGGTGTGGCGAGGGCGAATGTTCGGCGCCGAACAGCTGTTTGGCAAGCGGTTGGGCCTGCAGGGGCAGGGTGGTTAACAGGAACAGGGCGATCGTGACCAGGTGGCGCATTCGGCGGCCTTTCAGCTGCGGGTGTCTCCGTTGGGCTTGACCCATGCCAGCAGGATAAGGCCCGCGAGGAAAAGAGCAATGAGCGGGCTGACGCCAATCTGCTGGGATTGGCTGTACCAGGTCACGATTCCGATACACAGCGGCGCAAGGAAGCTGGTCGACTTGCCGGCCAGCGCGTACAGGCCGAAGGCTTCGGTCATCCGGTCGGGATCGCCCTGGCGCACCATCATGGTGCGGCTGGCCGACTGGATCACGCCGCCCGCGGCGCCGATCGCCGCGCCCATGACGTACATGGCGATATTGGGCCAGGCGGATCCCTCGGGGACGGTGAACCCATAGACGCTGGTCGGGCTGACAAAGACGATGCCGACGGCGACCAGGGTCAGGACCAGGATGCAGGCGGTGATCACGGGCTTGGGGCCGAACCGGTCGTCCAGGTGGCCGCCGGCCCAGGCAAAGATCGCGCCGAAGATGATGGCGGTGATGCCGAAGACGCCGGTGTCGACAACCGACCAGCCCAGCACGCCCGAGGCATAGATGCCGCCAAAGGCGTACATCCCGTTCAGCCCGTCGCGATACAGCATCGACGCGCCGAGAAAGGCGAAGAACGACGGGGTCCGGGGCAGGTTCCGCACGGTGCGGCCCACGTCGGCCAGCGCGGCGCGCAGCGCGCCTTTCGACGCGCGCACCGGCGCCGGGTCGCGGACCCACAGGAAGAAGGGCACCATGAAGACGATGTACCAGATCGCGGTCAGCGGGCCGACGAACCGGGTGCCTTCGCGCAGGGCCGGATCAAGCCCGAAGGCCGGCGGCAAGCCGATCAGCGTGCGCCCGGTGCCCGCGCCTTCGGCGAAGAAGACCAGCATGATGACAAGCGCCAGCAGGCCGCCGACATAGCCGAAGGCCCAGCCGTTGCCGGAAATGCGACCGATCTGCTGGCGTGTGCCCAGGTCGGGCAGCATGGAATTGGTGAAGATCGTGGCGAATTCCATACCGATCATGCCGATGGCGAACAGGCTGAGCGTCAGGACCAGGTTGAAATGTCCCGGCGCCGCCCACCAAAGCCCGGCAGACCCGATCACGTAAAGCAGCGAAAAGACCCGGACCCAGCGCAGCCGGTCGCCCGAAATGTCCGCCAGCGCGCCCAGGATCGGCGCCAGGAGCGCGATGATGATGCCCGCGGCGCCCACGCCGAAGCCCCAGGCCGATTGCGCGGCCGACCCGTCGCCCATCAGTTCCCGCACGTAGGGGGCGAAGATGAAGGTGACGAGGAGTGTGTTGTAGGGCTGGCTGGCCCAGTCGAAGAAGTACCAGCCCCAGATGCGGCGGCGCCCGGCTTGGATATCGGTCATTGCCTGATCTCTTTTTCCCGGCATCGATATGGCAGGGAATTCCTGACTTGCGCAAGCTGAAGTTCCTGTTCCGGTCAGGCGGGACTTGCCCTGACCGGCTGGTCTGATTAGGTGCATCTGACTGTATTCTCGGGAAATGATAGAGGAGAGCCGGCCAATGATGGCGATCTACGGACCGCTGCAGCTGATCCTGAGTGTCGTGTATTTCATCATGATCGTGCACGTCATCATGAGCTGGCTGATCAATTTCCAGGTGCTCAACCTGCGTCAGCCCCTTGTCTACCAGATCTGGTCGGGGCTGAATCAGCTGCTTGAGCCGATCTATCGGCCGATCCGGAACATCCTGCCCAGTACCGGCACGCTGGACCTGGCGCCGCTGGTGGCGCTGCTCATCGTGATTTCGCTTCGGGCTTACGTGCTGCCGACGATCTTCGGGTTCTACTGACGCCGGGGAACGGGGGGCAGAAAATTCGTCGAATTTTCTGGATCACCGCGAAACGTCACGTCCGGGTGCACAGAAAATGCACTGCATTTT
The DNA here is from genome assembly GCA_003217735.2 of Marinibacterium anthonyi. GTDB lineage: Bacteria > Pseudomonadota > Alphaproteobacteria > Rhodobacterales > Rhodobacteraceae > Marinibacterium > Marinibacterium anthonyi. The sequence goes on from CP031585.1 coordinate 5,493,078, forward strand.
CTTCCCCCGGCCGGTCGGCGCTTGTTCACCGAATCTTCATCTGCGATGCTTCCACTCCAGAGCAGATAACATCCACGAGGCAGACATGACCGGCGCCCTTCCGCTGTTGCGCGACGTTTTCGGATTCGATGCGTTCCGCCCGGGCCAGGAAGAGATCGTGATGGCCGTCGCTGGCGGCGAAAACGTCATGGCCATCATGCCCACGGGCGGCGGCAAATCGCTGTGCTACCAGCTGCCCGCGCTTCTGCGCGACGGCGTCACACTGGTCGTCTCGCCGCTGATCGCGCTGATGCGCGACCAGGTCCGCGCCCTGCAGGAAGCCGGCATCGCGGCCGGCGCCCTGACCTCTGGCAATACCGAGGAAGAAACCGCCGCCGTCCACGACGCCCTGCAGGACGGCCGGCTGAAACTGCTTTACATGGCGCCCGAACGCCTGGCTTCGTCGGGCACGATCGCCTCGCTGAAACGTGCCGGCGTGTCGATGATCGCCGTGGACGAGGCCCATTGCGTCAGCCAGTGGGGCCACGATTTCCGCCCCGATTACCTGCGCATCGGTGCGCTGCGCCAGGCGCTCGACGTGCCGCTGTCGGCCTTCACCGCGACCGCCGACGATGAAACCCGCGCCGAGATCGTCGAAAAGCTGTTCACCGGCGCCGCGGCCCCCCGCCAGTTCCTGCGCGGCTTCGACCGGCCCAACATCCACCTGGCCTTCGGGGTCAAGGACCGGCCGCGCCAGCAGATCCTGGAGTTCGCCGAAGCGCGCCGGGGGCAGTGCGGCATCGTCTACTGCGCCACCCGCGCCAAGACCGAAGACCTGGCCCGCGCGCTGGATGCCCAGGGCCACCTGGCGGTGTCCTATCACGGCGGCATGGACCCGGCCGACCGCCGCACCGTGGAAGAACGCTTTGCCCGCGAGGACGGTTTGATCGTCGTCGCCACGGTGGCCTTCGGCATGGGCGTCGACAAGCCCGACATCCGCTGGGTCGCCCATGCGGACCTGCCGAAATCCATCGAAAGCTATTACCAGGAGATCGGGCGCGCCGGTCGCGACGGCGGCCCCGCCGAAACGCTCACGCTGTTCGGCCCCGAGGACATCCGCCTGCGCCGCGCCCAGATCGACGAGGGCCAGGCCCCGCCGGAACGCCGCGCCGCCGATCATGCCCGGATGAACGCGTTGCTGGGCCTGGCCGAGGCGATGGAATGCCGGCGCAAGACGCTGCTGGGCTATTTCGGCGAGACCGAAGTCACCTGTGGGCAATGCGACCTGTGCGATCAGCCGCCCGAGACGTTCGACGCCACCACCCCGGTGCGCATGGCGCTGTCGGCGATCCTGCGCACGGGCGAATATTTCGGCACCGGCCACCTGATCGACATCCTGCTGGGCAACGCGACCGACAAGGTGACCGCCCGGCGCCACGACCAGCTGCCGACCTTTGGCGTCGGCAAGGAGTACGACAAGCGGCAATGGCAGGCGATCTTCCGGCAAATGATGGGTCGCGATCTTGTTCGTCCTGATCCCGAGCGCCACGGGGCCCTGCGGATGACGGACCCCGCGCGACCCATCCTACGCGGCGAGGAACAGATCACCCTGCGCGCCGACACCGTGAAAAAGGCCGTGTCGACGCCTGCCGTCCGGGCGATGGTCTCGGACGAGGACGCGCCGTTGTTCTCGGCGCTCAAGGCCAAGCGGCGCGCGCTGGCCGAGGCGGCGCAGGTGCCCGCCTACATCATCTTTACCGACCGCACCCTGACCGAGATGGCAGAGGCGCGGCCCGACACGCTGGACCAGATGGCCCGGATCGGCGGCGTCGGCGCCAAGAAGCTGGAACGCTACGGCGCCGATTTCCTGGAAGTCATCCGCGGCGCCAGCATCGATCCGATGCATCCGGCGCGGCGCAAGCTGGCCGGGCGCGGGTCGGGCGAGGTGTTCGACCGCCTGCAGGAGGTCCAGACCGACCTGGTGCGCGGCCCCGACGGGACCGACAAGCCGCTAAGCTGTTCGGCGGGCGAACTGGCCAAGGTGGCGGCGCTGCGCGGGGACGATCCGGTGATGCTGGAACGCCTGCTGGGCGAGCGCAAGGCAGAGCGGTTCGCCGCCGCCTTCCTCGACGTGCTGCGGGACGCCGGGTAAACGCCGGATGGCCTGCCCTTTCCGCGCGGATGCGCTATGCTGCGCGGCAATCAGAATGGAGTGACGGAATGCTGGTGGTGGTTTCTCCGGCCAAGCGGCTGGACTGGGCGGAACGCGCGGTGGAGATGACCGCGCCGGAATTCGAAGCGGATGCGCAGCGGCTGGCGAAGACCATGCGCAACCTTTCGCTCAAGGATCTCAAGGGGTTGATGTCGCTGTCCGACGATCTGGCCAAGCTGAACCGCGATCGGTTCAAGGCCTTTTCCGACACGCCCGCGCCCGAGGATCTGCGCCCCGCCGCGCTGTGTTTCGCCGGCGACACCTACCAGGGGCTGGATGCGTCGTCGTTGGAGGCCGAGGAAATGGCCTGGGCGCAGGATCACCTGCGGATCCTGTCGGGGCTTTACGGCGTTCTGCGCCCGCTGGACGCGATCCAGGCCTACCGGCTGGAAATGGGCAGCCGGCTGAAGACGCGCCGGGGCAAGTCGCTGTACGATTATTGGCGCGACGGGCCGGCAAAGGCGCTGAAGGCGCAGGCCGGGGCGATGGGCACCGATACGCTGGTCAATTGCGCCAGCCAGGAATATTTCGGGGCGGTCGACCTCAAGGCGCTGGGACTGACGGTGATCACGCCGACCTTCCTGGAAGACAAGGACGGCGAGCAGAAGATCGTGTCGTTCTTTGCCAAAAGGGCCCGGGGCAGCATGGCGCGTTTCGTGATCCAGAACCGGTTGACCGATGCCGCCGGCCTGGCCGATTTCGACTATGGCGGCTATCGCTTTGACGCCGACCGGTCGAGCCCGGAAAAGCCGGTGTTCGTCAGGCCTTACGAAGCCGCGGGCCTTGCCGCCTGATCAGGCGGGGATGGCCAGCGCGGGGCGCGTGCCCTCGGGGCGGCAGGCGGCGATGCGATCGTGGATCGCCGCCTTGCGCAGCGGCTTGGTCAGGTAATCGTCCAGTCCCGCCTTCAGGATCTCCTCCCTGTCGCCATCCATCGCGTGCGCCGTCATCGCGATGATCGGCACATGGGCGCCGGTTGCAGCCTCGGCCGCGCGGATGTGCATCGTGGCCTCCTTCCCGTCCATGCCGGGCATGGAAATATCCATGAAGATGAGGTCGGGTTGAAAGCTGGCATGGGCCGCCACCGCCTCTTCTCCGTTGGCGGCGAACAGCAATTCCACGTCCAGATCCTTGATCATCTTGCGAAACACCAGCTGGTTGGTCCTGTTGTCTTCGGCCGCGAGGATGCGCAGGGGGCGATCGGCGACCGGTTCGGCCCCCGGCGGCACAGGCAGGCCCGCCAGCGCGGCGAACAATTCGCTGCGCGACAGGGGTTTCTGCAGAACCGCCGTGACCAGCGCGCGCGCCGGATCGTTTTCCGCGTAATCGGGCGTGGCGCTCAGCATCAGGATCGGCGCGACGACCCCCTTGTCGCGCAGCGCCTCGGCCAGTTCGAACCCGTCCATCTCGGTCATGACGTGTTCGCACAGGATCAGCTGGGCGGTGTCATCCACGACCTCCAGCGCCTCGAGCGTCGAGCGGCACCAGGTAACTTCGATCCCCAACTGCGCCAGCTGCTTTTCCAGGATCGAGGCGTTGACCCTGTGGTGGTCGATCACCACGGCCCGGCGCAGACCGGCGGGCATGCGCGGCGGCTGGGGCTGCGCGCCCTCGGCCACCGGGATCGGCAGCTGAAAGCCGAAACAGGCACCGCGGCCTTCCTCGCTTTCGACCCAGATCCGGCCCTTCATCATCTCGACCAGGCGGCGGGTGATCGCCAGGCCCAGTCCGGTGCCTTCGAAATGGCGGTTCTGTTCGCCTTCCACCTGGCTGAATTCGCCAAAGATCAGGTCCTTCTTGTGGGGATCGATGCCGATGCCGGTGTCCTCGATCGTGACATGAACCGACGCCTCGCCGCCGCGGGGATCGGCGACGCCGGTCACCCGGATCAGCACGTGACCTTCGGCCGTGAACTTGACCGCGTTGCCGATCAGGTTGGTCAGCACCTGCCGGATCCGCCCCGGGTCGCCGACAAAGCGGGTGGGCAGGAACATGTCGTAGTCGATCAGCAGCGGCAGGTTCTTGTCGCGGGCGGCCGGCTGCAGCAGCATCACCACCTCGTGGATGCAGCGTTCCAGGTCGAAGGGTTCGGGATGCAGCGTCAGCTTCTCGGCCTCGATCTTGGAATAATCCAGCACGTCGTTGATGATGACCAGCAACGCCTCGCCCGAATTGCGGATGGTCGAGACGTAAAGCTTCTGTTCCTCGGTCAGGTCGGAATCGGCCAGCAGTTCGGCCATGCCGACGACGCCGTTCATCGGCGTCCGGATCTCGTGGCTCATGTTCGCCAGAAAGGCGGACTTGGCGCGGTTGGCGGCCTCGGCCCGTTCGCGTTCGGCCTTCAGCTGTTCCTCGTACCTGACGGTTTCGGTGATGTTGATGGCCAGCGATACCACGTCGCCGCCATGGCCGCGCTGGTCGAACAGCCGGATGTATTCGTCGTTCCACAGCCTGATGTTGATCGGCTCGGGCGTGGGCGAATGCCAGCGGTCGGACATCATCTGGCGCCAGTCGGCCGGGTCCAGGTCACCGGGGTCGATGATGCCTTCCTCGGTCAGGACCTGCAGGATGCGCATGTAAGACACGCCCGGCGCGATTTCGTCCATGCCGTCAAACAGCGACAGGTAGGCCGAATTCGCACCGATCATGATGTTGTCGGCATCGAAAAAGGCGAACCCGTCGCGGATCGACTGGATCGAATGCCATAATCGCCGTTCGGCCAGTTCCACCTTTTCATTGGCCAGCGACAGGTCGGTGCGGAATTTCTCGTTCTCGTCGCGCACCGTCGCGACTTCGGCTTCGGTGCGGCCGATTTTCTGGGTCAGGGCCAGCGCGTGGCGGCCCAGCTTGCGGTTGGCGGCGGACAATTCCGCCTGTTTCAGTTCCAGCAGCCGTTCGGCCGCCAGCCGCGCGCGCCGTTCCTCGGCGAGTTTGTTGGCAAGACTCATGGCCCCGTTGATCCCCGACTGTCCGTGCCGGATATCCTCGGGGAAGCTGGTGAAGAATGACTTAAGGCCGAAGGGAATGGCGTGGGAATGGCGCGGAAATCGTTGCCGAACCGCCTGCCGCCATGCGACCTTGGGTCAGGGAACAGGAAGGAGACGGCCGATGCGCGGGTTGACGAGTGCCATTGTGACGATGGTGGCGGGGCTGGCGGCGCTGCCAGGCGTATCCGGGGCCCAGACCATCCCCGAATCGCGGTTTGTCGTTTCGCGCGATGTGGATTTCTACGGATCCGACCTGCAGGCGCTGTTCGACACCGACCTGGACGCCTGCCTGCGCCAATGCGCCGCCGATGCAGCCTGCGCGGCGTTCACCTTCAATTCCCGCGCCGGCGCCTGTTTCCCGAAAAGCTCGATTTCCGACCGCAAGCCCTATGACGGCGCGATATCCGCCGCAAAGATGCCGACCGACCCGGCCGTCCTGCGCACCGCCACGGCCCGGCTGGCCGACATCGCCTTCCTGGGCGACGACACCCTGCGGGACGCCGGGCAGGACGCCCGCGACCTTGGCCTGCGCCATTCCGCCGGCAATTACACTTTGGAAGAGCTGCTGGAAGGCGCCCGCGCCGCGTCCAACGACGGCGATCCGGTGCGCGCGATGGGCTATATCGGCGCCGCGGTGTCGGTGTCGGATCGCGGCGATCTGTGGACCGAATACGCGCGCCTGCTGCTGGCGCTGAACGGCGATGCCGGCGACCGGCGGGGCTATGCCGGGCGGGCGCTGCTGGCCTCGGCCAACGGCTATCTGCGCGCCGGCACCGCCGGGCAAGCCGCCGCCGCGCTGATCGAGATGGCGCAGGCGCTGGAACGCGTCGACCGGGGCCGCGACATGATCGGCGCGCTGCGGCTGGCCCAATCGGTGCAGCCGCGCCCCGATATCGCAAAGGCGCTGGAAGACGCCATCGGCAAGTACGGGTTTCGCGTGGCCGACACCCGGGTCGACAGCGATGCCCCCGCGCCGCGCATCTGCGTCGAATTCTCCGAAGACCTGGTGCGCACCGGACAGGATTACGCGCCCTTCGTCGGCCGGTCCGACGACAGGCTGGCCGTGACGGTCGAAGGCCGGTCGCTGTGCCTGGATGGTGTCGAACATGGGCAACGCTATCGGTTCACCCTGCGCGAAGGCCTGCCCGCCGCCAGCGGCGAAGCGCTGTGGAAGGACGTGGAGATCACCCAATACGTCCGTGACCGAAGCCCCGCCGTGCGCTTCCCGGGGCGGTCCTATGTTCTGCCCCGTGCCGCCGGGGCCAACCTGCCGGTGGAAACCGTCAACCTGACCGAACTGAACCTGACCCTGTCCCGCGTCAGCGACCGCAACCTGATCCGCGCCTTCCAGGACGATGTCTTTGCCCGGCCAATGTCCTACTGGCAGGCCGAACAGTTCAACGACCAGATGGCCGAACAGGTCTGGACGGGCACGGCCGAGGTCGAGACCGCGCTGAACCGCGACATGACGACCCGCCTGCCCATGGGCGCGGCCATCGACAGCCAACCGCCCGGCATTTACACCCTTTCCGCCCGCATTCCCGGCGCCGACCCCTATGACACTCCCGCCGCGACCCAGTGGTTCGTGCTGACGGACCTGGGGATCGGGACCTTGTCGGGGACGGACGGGCTGCACGTGGATGTGCGCAGCCTGGCCGACGCGACCGCGCTGCCCGGCGTCACCGTCGATCTGGTCTCGCGCGCCAATGCGGTGCTGGGGACCGCCGAAACCGATGCCAGCGGCGCGGCGGTTTTCGAACCGGGCCTGTCGCGGGGCACCGGCGCTTCGGCCCCCGCGATGGTCGTGGCGCGCACCGGGGATGACATGGCCTTCCTGTCGCTGACCGACCCGGCGTTCGACCTGTCGGATCGCGGCGTCGAAGGCCGCCCGGCGCCCGGCCCCGTCGATGTCTTCCTTGCCACCGACCGCGGCGCCTACCGCGCGGGCGAGACGATCCATGCCACGGCGCTGGCCCGCAACGATCTGGCCACCGCCATCCCCGACGTGCCGCTGACCGCCATCCTGCGCCGCCCCGACGGCGTGGAACAGGCGCGCATCGTGTCCGGGCAAAGCGTTGCGGGGGGCCATGTGTTTGACATCGCGCTTGGCCAGACCGTGCCGCGCGGCGCCTGGACGCTGGACATCAAGGTCGACACCGACCAACCGCCGCTCGCCTCCGCCACCCTGCTGGTCGAGGATTTCCTGCCCGAACGCATCGACTTCGACCTGTCGCTGCCCGTCGCCACCCTGCGCCCCGGCGACACGCCGCCGCTGAGTGTCTCGGCCCGCTACCTGTTCGGCGCGCCGGGCGCGGATCTTGAGGTCGATGGCAGTGTGGTCTTGGGTCCCGCGACCGATGTCGCGGGTTGGACAGGCTACCAGTTCGGCCGCCACGACACCGCGCTGGCCCCGGTCCGCAGCTTCTTCGGCGGCCAGCGCACGGATGCGGACGGCACCGCCGTGATCCCCGTCGAGATCCCGCAGCTTTCCGAAGCCGACCGCCCGCTTGAGGCGCAGGTGATCACCCGTGTCGCCGACGGCGCCGCCCGCCCCGTGGAACGCCGGATCACCGCGCCCGTCGCGCCGTCTTCCCCGGTCATCGGCATCCACCCGCGCTTTGACGGCGTGGTGCCCGAAGGCGGCGAGGCCGCGTTCGACGTGATCGCCCTGTCGCCGGCGCTGGACCCGATGGAGATGCAGGTGCAATGGACCCTGAACCGGGTCGAGACGCGTTATCAATGGTACCAGCTTTACGGCAACTGGACGTGGGAACCGGTGGAACGACGGGTCCGCGAAGCCTCGGGCACGGCGACGCTGGGCGGGCTGGCGGCCTCGGTTTCGGCCCCGGTCGATTGGGGTCAGTATGAGTTGGTCGTGGAACGGGTGGGCGGCGAATACGCTTCGGCCTCGATGCTGTTCGACGCCGGCTGGTACGCGCCGGCCGATGCGGCAACAACGCCCGACCGGCTGGAAATGTCACTGAACGCCGAAGACTACGCGCCCGGCGACACGGCGATCCTGCGCATCGTCGCGCGCAACGCCGGAACCGCGCTGATATCGGTCCTGTCCGAAGGTGTGATCACACGCCAGGCGGTCGAAGTGCCCGAAGGCGCGTCCGAGATCCCGTTGCAGGTGACCGACGCCTGGGGCACCGGCGCCTATGTCACCGCCGCTGTCCTGCGCCCGATGGACGTGGACAATGCCATGGGCCCGGCCCGCGCCCTGGGCGTGGCCTATGCCAGGGTACAGCCGGGGGCCAAGGCCCTGACCGTCGCCATCGACATGCCCGACACCGTCCAGCCCCGAACCACCGCGACAATCGGCGTGACGGTCGACGGCGTGGCCGAAGGTGAAACCGCCTATGTCACCCTGGCCGCCGTCGATCTTGGCATCCTGAACCTGACCGGCTTCCAAAGCCCTGATCCCCAGGCCCATTACTTCGGCCAGAAGCGCCTGGGCGTGGAAATCCGCGATGTCTATGGCCGCCTGATCGACGGGATGACCGGCGCCCTGGGCCGGGTGCGGTCGGGCGGCGACGCCGACACCGGCATGCGCCGCGACAGCCCGCCGCCGACGCAACAGCTGATGGCGGTTTTCCAGGGCCCCGTGCAGATCGGCGCCGATGGCCGGGCCCGGATCCCGGTGGACCTGCCCGAATTCAACGGCACCGTCCGCCTGATGGCCGTCGCCTGGTCGAAGACCGGCGTCGGCCAGGCCACGGCCGACATGCTGGTGCGCGATCCCATCGTCGCCACCCTGATCACGCCCCGCTTCCTGGCGCCCGGCGACACCAGCCGCATCGCGCTGGAGCTTGTCCACGCCGACGGCCCCACCGGCGACGTGGGCCTGTCGCTGTCCGCCCCGGGCCTGTCCCCGGGCGCGGTCCCGGCTTCGGTCACCCTGACCGAAGGCCAGACCCGACGCCTGGCGCTTGCCGTCACTGCGGGCGAAATCGGCGACTACCCCGTGACGCTCACGCTCACCACGCCGGACGGGACCCAGCTGAGCCAGACGATCACCTTGCCCGTCCGCTCCAACGATCCCGAAGTCGCGCGGACACGCCGGTTCCGCCTGTCGCAGGGCGAGGAATTCACCTTTGACGACAATGTCTTCTCCGGTCTGCGCCCCGGCACCGGACAGGCCCTGATCTCGGCCGGGCCGCTGGCCCGGTTCGACGTGCCCGGCCTTCTTGCCCAGCTGGATCGTTATCCGTATGGCTGCACCGAACAGGTCACCAGCCAGGCGCTGCCGCTGCTGTACCTGTCGTCGGTCGCGGGCATGATGGGCCTGCCCGGCCCGCAGGTGGACGACCGCATCGCGCAGGCCATCGACCGCATCCTCACCCGGCAGGCCCCGAACGGCAGCTTCGGCCTCTGGGCGCCGATATCGGGCGAATTCTGGCTGGACGCCTATGTCACCGACTTCCTGTCGCGCGCCCGCGCCCAGGGCCACGCGGTCCCCGACCTCGCCTTCCGTCTGGCCCTGGACAACCTGCGCAACCGGGTGAATTATGCCCCAGATTTCGACGAAGGCGGCACGGATATCGCCTATGCGCTGATGGTGCTCGCCCGCGAGGGCGAGGCGTCGATGGCCGACCTGCGCTACTTCGCCGACGTCAAGGCCGCCGATTTCTCGACCGCGCTGTCCCTGGCGCAACTCGGCGCCGCTCTGGCCTCCTACGGCGACCAGCTGCGCGCCGATGCGCTTTTCACCGCCGCCGCGGCAAAACTGTCCAACGACACCGCCCCGAGCGAATTGTGGCGCGCCGATTTCGGAAGTGATCTGCGCGATGCCGCCGGCGTGCTGCGGCTGGCGGTGGCCAGCGGATCCACCGCCGTGGACCTCGACCCGCTGATCCAGCGGGTCACGGACGCCACCCGCCGGCGGTCCACCCAGGAAGCCGCCTGGACCCTGCTGGCCGCCCAGGCGCTGGTGCAATCGCCCGAAGCCTCGGGGCTGCTGATCGACGGCACCCCGGCGGACGGCCCCTTCGTGCGCCGGCGCGAAGCGGGCGAAGGCGGATCCGTTGTGATCACATCCGCCACCGACCGCCCCGTCGACATCACCCTGACCACGCTTGGCGTGCCCGAGGTCGCCCCCGAAGCGGGCGGCGCCGGATATGTGATCACACGGGAATATTACGGCATGGACGGGCAACGCCTGGACCCCGGCCAGTGGATCGTCGGCGACCGGTTCGTCACCGTGATCCGCGTCAAGGCCGCGGAACGCACCGGCGCGCGGCTGATCATCGACGACCCGCTTCCGGCCGGGATCGAGATCGACAATCCCAACCTGCTGCGCTCCGGTGACGTGGGCGCGCTGTCCTGGCTGGAAACCTCCGACGCCGAACATGCCGAATTCCGCACCGACCGCTTCATCGCGGCGGTCAATTCCTACGGCGGCGCGCCGGTGACGCTGGCCTATATCGCCCGCGCGGTCAGCCCCGGTGTCTACCACCACCCGGCCGCCACGGTCGAGGACATGTACCGCCCCGACCGCCGCGCCTGGACCGACACGTCGCGCACCGCCATCGCCGAATGAAACGCACCGCGCTTCTGTGGCTGGGCCTCGCCCTGGCGCTTGGCGCCGGGGCGCGGGACGCATTCGACGCCTGGATCGACGCCACGGTGCTGCCGCCCACGGTGGCCGAAACTTCTGTGGAAATGCGCGACCGCAACGGCGCGCTGCTGCGCGCCTACCCGGTGGCCGACGGCATCTGGCGGCTGCGCCCCGGCGCGGTGGATCCGGGTTTCATCGCCATGCTGCTGAATTACGAGGACCGGCGGTTCCGGGATCACAACGGCGTCGACCTGCGCGCCATGGCCCGCGCCGTGGCGCAGGCGGCCTGGTACGGGCATGCGGTGTCGGGCGGATCGACCCTGACCATGCAGGTCGCGCGCCTGCTTGAGGATGGCACCACCGGCCAGATCGCCGGCAAGCTGCGCCAGATGCGCGTGGCCTGGGCGCTGGAACGCCGCCTTGGCAAGGACCGCGTGCTGGACCTGTACCTTACCCATGCGCCCTATGGCGGCAACCTCGAAGGCGTCCGCGCGGCGGCCCAGGCCTGGTTCGGCAAGCCGCCCGCCCGGCTTGACCCGCAAGAGGCGGCGTTGCTGATCGCCTTGCCGCAATCGCCGGTCGCGCGCCGCCCCGACCGCCATCCCGCCACCGCCCGCGCCGCCCGCGACACGGTTCTGGACCGTGCCGAGGCGGCCGGGCTTCTCAGCCACCCGGACGCCACCGACGCCCGCGCCCGCGCCGTGCCGCGCCGGATGCGGCACTTTCCCCTGCACGCCGCCCACCTCGCCGATGCCCTGCACGAGTCCGATCCGGCGCGCGACCGCTTCGACCTGACGATCGACCGCGACATCCAGTCCCGGCTGGAAACCCTGGCCCGCGCCTCCGCCATCGCCGCCGGCGACAGGATATCCGTCGCGATCCTCGCCGCCGACCATCAGACGGGCGAAATCCTGGCCTCGGTCGGATCACCCGGTTACGCGGACATGGATGCGCGGCAGGGCTACGTGGACATGGTGACGGCCCTGCGCTCCCCCGGCTCCACCCTGAAACCGCTGATCTACGCGCTGGCCTTCGACCGGGGTCTGGGACACCCGGACACGGTGATCCGCGACGCGCCGGCCACCTTCCGGGGCTACGCGCCGCAGAATTTCGACGGCACCTTCCGGGGCGACGTGCGCATGCGCGAGGCGCTGCAGATGTCGCTGAACGTGCCGGTGGTGAAACTGACCGACGCGCTGGGTCCGGCCCATGTCATGGTGGCGCTGAAACGCGCCGGCGCCGACCCCATCCTTCCCGGAGGCGCCCCGGGACTGGCCCTGGCCCTGGGCGGTGTCGGGCTGACCCTGCGCGACCTGGTCCAGCTTTACGCGGGGCTTGCCCAGGGCGGGCAGGCGCCGGTGCTGCATGCGCTGGCGGCCAAGGGGCAGACCGAACGCCTGGTCTCGGACGTGGCAGCCTGGCAGGTGGGCAACATCCTGGCGGGCCTCGCCCCGCCCCCGGGCGCGCCGGACCGGCGGATCGCCTACAAGACCGGGACGTCCTATGGCTATCGCGACGCCTGGTCGATCGGCTTCGACGGTCGTTACGTGATCGGAATCTGGGTGGGGCGCGCGGACGGCACCCCGGTGCCAGGCATCTCGGGCGCGGGAAACGCAGCGCCGATCCTGTTCACCGCCTTCGGCCGCCTGGGCCGCACCCCGGTCCCGCTGTCACCACCCCCCCCGTCGACCCTGATCCTGGCCAATGCCGACCTGCCCCTGCCGCTGCGCCGCTTCGGCCCGGACCGGGTGCTCCGCCAAGGCCCGGCGCCCCGACTGGCCTTTCCGCCGGACGGGGCGATCTTTCCCGACGGGCCGGTGACGGTGAAACTGGACGGCGGAACGGCGCCCTTCACCCTGCTCGCCAACGGCGCGCCCGTGGCGACGGAGCTGCGCCGCCGCGTGGTCGACCTGCCGGATCCGGGGCTTGGCTTTTCCACCCTGACGGTGATCGATGCCGAAGGGCGGTCGGATCGGGTGCGGATCCGGGTCAAGTGACCAACACTGCGATCCATGAACCGCGCTTTGCGCGGTGCCTCCGGCGGAGGGTATTTGCCACCAAGAAGAAGGAGAGACGCCTCGCGATCTTTCCGGCCGGGGCGGAGAACCGTAGCCATGTCTTCTTCTTGGCAAAAATACCTAGCGGCGCAGGTCCATCCGCCCGCGCCGCGCCTGAAGGTCAGCGGCGGCCTTCGCGCATCCAGCCCGCCACGATGAGGCCGGCGGCCAGCATCAGCACCAGCCAGGGCGGCAGCAGCGGCGTCTGGCGGACGTCGCGGGTTTCGTAGGCGTTGCGCGGGGTCAGGCCGATCCAGCCGCGCCCCGCCGCCGGGCGGCCTTCGCGGACGTTGCGCAGGACCGGAACGCCGTCTTCCAGACGCAGCACGCCGCCGCGCAGGGGGGCTATGACCGGCTCCAGGATGTCGCCGGTGGCGATGGTCTGTTCGAACTCCCTGGGTGCCGCGGGGCCCAGGCCGATGACCGTTTCCTGGTCGTCTTCCGTCAGCCGGTACAGCCCGATTTCGGGGCCGTCGTAAAGCGCCTCGTAGCGGCCGGGAGAGACCTCCTGCAGCGTGACCTGGTCCTGTGTCCCATCGGGGCGGGTGACGGTGACCGGGCCGACGTCGTCGCCAAGCGTGCGGCGGATGATGCGCATGGTCTGGCCGGTGGGTTCGGCCCAGAGCGCCTCTTCCTCCAGCTCGGGTTCCTTCATCATCCAGTGCGCCAGCCGGCGCAGCAGTTCCAGCTGCGGGCCGCCGCCCTGGTAGCCGCGGTTCCACAACCAGGCGTGGTCCGAGGCCAGCAGGGCCACGCGCCCTTCGTCGACCCGGTCGAGGATCAGCAGCGGGCGGTCGTCGATGCCGGTCATGACGACTTCGGAGCCGTCCTTTGGCGTCACGTCGACCTGTCGCAGCCAGGGGCCCCAGCTGTCCTGCCCGGAGAGGTCGGATGTCACCGGGTGGCGGTGGCCCAGCTCCGTCACCTTGGGGCGGTACTGGTCCTGGATCACCCGTGCGGTGGGTTCCGCCGGAAGGATGTCGCCCAGGGGCGAGCGGTAGAGGCTGGCGGCGGTGGCGAAATCGGGGCCGGCCGCGACCAGGACGGCGCCGCCCTTGCGCACGTATTGCGCCACGTTGTCCAGGTACAGCGACGGCAGGATCCCGCGCCGCTTGTAGCGGTCGAAGATGATCAGGTCGAAATCGTCGACCTTTTCCAGGAACAATTCGCGCGTCGGGAAGGCGATCAGCGACAATTCATCCACCGGCACGCCGTCCTGCTTTTCGGGCGGCCGCAGGATGGTGAAGTGGACCAGGTCCACGGAACTGTCGGATTTCAGCAGGTTGCGCCAGGTCCGCCCGCCGGGGTGGGGTTCGCCCGACACCAGCAGCACGCGCAGCCGGTCGCGCACGCCGTTCATCTGGATCAGCGCGGTGTTGTTGCGGTCGGTCAGTTCGCCGTCGGCTTCGGGAACGCTGAACTGGATCACGTTGCGCCCGCCGTGGGGCAGGGTGATCGGCAGGTCGATGTCCTGGCCGATCGGGATATCGTAGCGCGCCGGTTCGCCGCCATCGACCGAGATGTCGAGCGGCGCGGTCGTCGCGCCGTCTGGCGCATCCCCGGAATCCTCGACCCGAAGCGTCAGCGTCACCGGTTCGCCGATGATGGCGAAGGCGGGCGCGTTGCTGACCGTGAGCCTGCGGTCCCAGTCGGTGGCATGGCCGGTCAGCAGCAGGTGGGTGGGCGCGGGCAGGTCGGGGGCCATGTCCATGTCGTGGATGCGCCCGTCCGACAGCAGGATCACACCCGCGACACGGGCGCGCGGTTCCTCGGCCAGGGCTTCGGACAGGGCCGTCATCGCCTGGGTTCCGGCGTCGCCCGGCCCGTCGGGGATGGTGACCCGGCGCAGTTCGGTGTTGGGGCGTGCGGCGATCTCGGCCGCCAGGTCCTCGGCGGCGTCCTCGGTCTGGGCGGGGCGGTCCGACAGGCCCTGCGATGAACTCTTGTCCTCCAGCATCACCACGATGTCCGACAGCGGCGTGCGGTCTTCCATCTGGTAGGCCGGGCCGGTCAGGGCGCCGACGACCACCAGCGCGGCCAGACCGCGCAGCGCCCAGCCCGACAGCCCGCGCCAGGCCGCGAAGATCACCGCGGCCAGCGACAGCACCCCGGCGACAGCCAGCAGCTGCCAGGGGATCAGCGGATCGAAAACCAGTGTGCCTGTCATTGGCCCAGCCTGTCGAGAAGCGCAGGCACGTGCACCTGGTCCGATTTGTAGTTGCCCGTGAGCACGTGCATCACGAGGTTCACGCCGAACCGGTTGGCCAGTTCCCTTTGCCGTTCCCCGGCAAAGCCCCGGCCCACCGGCAGCAGGGCGCGTCCGTCCGCGTCCACCGCCCAGGCGCCGGCCCAGTCGTTGCCGCCGATGATCACCGGCGTCACCCCGTCGTTGAGGTTGCGGAACGGCATGCCTTCGACCTGTTCGGCGTCCGGCGGCGCGGCTTCGACCCAGACGTCGCGCCCGGCGTAACGGCCCGGGAAGTCCTGCAGCAGGTAGAAGGTGCGCGTCAGCACATGGTCATGGGGGATCGGTTCCAGCGGCGGGATGTCCAGCGGCGCCGCCAGTTGCTGCAGCCGCCGGCCATTGGGGCTGGACGCGCCAAAGCCCGCCACGTCCGCATCGCGGGTGTCGAACACGATCAGCCCGCCGGAGCGCAGGTAATCGTTCAGCCGGGCATAGGCCTCGTCCGAAGGCTGTGGCTGGTCGGGGGTGATCGGCCAGTAGAGCAGCGGGTAGAACGCCAGCTCGTCGGTTTCCAGGTTCACGCCTTCGGGGTCGCCCGGTTCGACCGAGGTGCGATAGCGCAGCACGTCGCTGAGCCCCTGCAGCCCGGCCTGCGCCAGGTCGTCGACCCGCGCGTCGCCGGTGATGACGTGGGCCAGCACCAGTTCGTCGGTGGCGCGCAGCGCCTTGGCCTCGTCCTCGATCAATTGGGCGTGGCCGGGCTGGGCCGTCAGCCCAAGCGCCAGCACCACCAGCAGGCCGGCCACCGCGCGCTGTCCGCGCAGGCGCCCCGACAGGCCCAGCGACGCCAGGATATCGGCAATCAGCATCGCCAGCGCCAGTGTCAGAAGGATGCCGCCCAGCGGTTTCTCGGCAATTGTGCCCAGCCCTTCGACGGGGACATCGGCGGGCCAGATGGCAGGGGTCAGCATGGTCTCGGCTCCGATCACGTTGCGGGCCAGGCGGCGGTCGCCCGACTGGTAGAGACCGGGCAGAAGCTCCGGGCCCAGCTGCGCTTCGGCCAGCGCGGGGCCTTCGACGCCGGGCCGGGTGCCGGCGTCGATCAGGTCGCCATGGCCGTCCAGCACCTGCACCGGCGTCCAGGTCGTGCCCTCAAGATCCACGGCAGACGGTTCGTGCGCGGTGGACGACACCGCCAGCCGTTCCAGCATCTGCACGAACAGCCCCGACAGCGGCAGCGTCGACCATTCCGCGTTGGCGGTCACGTGGAACAACACCACCTGGCCCTGTCCCACCTGCTTGCGCGTCACCAGCGGCGTGCCGTCGGCAAGCGATGCAATCACCCGGTCGGCCAGCGTCGGATCCGGCTGGGCCATAACCTGGGCGTTGACCTTCACGTCATCGGGGATCTGCAGCCCGTAGAAGGGCGAGCCTTCGGCAAAGGGCGCCAGCCCCTTGGGTTCGCCCCAACTCATCGCGCCGCCGACCGACCGGCCGCCTTCGCGCAGGCGCACCGGCATCAGCGGGTCCTCCTGCGACCGGCTCACGTCGCTGGCGGCCAGCCGCGGCCCGGCAAAGCGCAACAGCATCCCGCCGTCCTCGACCCAGGCCTGCAGCGCCTCTTCCTCGGCCGCCGACAGGGTCGCCACATCGGCCAGCACCACGACATCCGGGTTCGCCGGCAACAGGTCGGTCAGCGCGCCTTCCAGCAGCTCGGCCGTCGGCAGCAGCGCCTGGTGCAGGTAATGCAGCGGCGACAGCAGCTGCAGCCCCTCGCGGTCGTCGCGCCCGGAAATCAGCGCCACCTCGCGCCGCCGCAGGCTGTCGTCGGTCAGTGACGTCGCCCCGGCCGAATTCTGTCCCTGCACCTCGAACCGGGTGACCCGCGCGCGCAATTCGGACGGCAGCGACAGCGCCGCCTCGGCCTGCAGCGATCCTTCGTCGAAATGCGCCGTGGCGCTGGCCAGCGTGCGCGGCGTGCCCGACGGGTCGCGCCCCTGCGCCAGGATCTCGACGTCCCGAGACGCTCCGGGAACGGAGCGGCGAGCGGTCACCGTCACGGCGCCGTCCTCGAACACCGCCGGCGCCAGCCCGATCACCGCGTTCCCGGTCTGGTAGGCATGCAGCGCGCCCTTGGCCTGCAACGCCTGGACCAGCCGGTCGCGGCCCGGGTAATCCAGCCCGTCGGAAATCCAGTGCGTATCGAACCCGCCGTCGACCCCATCCAGCGCGGCGATCGCGGCATCGACCTGTGCCTCGGTCGGCGCAAAGGGTTCGGGCGTCAGCCCGGCCACCCGGGGCCGCCACGAATCCGCCGCCTGGAACACCGGGTCTTCCGGCGCGGTCAGCCGCAGGATCGCCACGGGCCGGTTCGCCCGCCCGGCCTCGGCCAGTTGCGCCGCCACCAGGTCGGTCTTGTCGACCCAGCGTGTCGCCCCGGCCCAGGACCCGTCCATCACGATCAGCAGCGGCCCGCTGCCCTCGGCAGTGCGTTGGGGGTTCAGGACGGGGCCGGCCAGCCCGATGATCACGGCGGCCACCGCCAGGATCCTGAGCAGCAGCAGCCACCAGGGCGTGCGGTCGGTCACGGTGTCGTCGTCGGTCAGCCCCAGCAACAGCGCCACGCCGGGGAACCGGCGGCGGATCGGCGCCGGCGGCACCGCCCGCAGGATCAGCCACAGCACCGGCAGGGCCAGCAGGGCCAGCAGCAGCCAGGGCGCGGAAAATCCGATGCCTGCGATCACGGTCATGTGGTGGCTCCGTTCAACTCAGCCAATGGTCAGGCCGTGCCCCCGTCAAGGGCCCGGTAGAGCCAGAGCAGCGCCGATTGCGCGCTCTCGCCGGTATGATGCGTTCCGAACTGCCATCCTGTCACGCGGCAGAGTTGAAACAATTCGTCCTTTCGTGCCGCCAGCCGCTCCTGGTACCTGGCGCGCAGCTCCCCGGCCTTCAGCGTCTCATGGCGGATCGACCCGCCGACGCTTTCAAAGATCGTCCGCCCGTGAAAGGGAAACATTTCCTCGGCCGGGTCCAGAACCTGCAGCAGCACGCCGCGCACACCGCGATCGGCGGCCTTGGTCAGCGCCAGCCGCACCTGCGTCATGTCCCCCAGGAAATCCGAGATGAAGACCGCCCGCGCATGGGGGATCATCGCCCGGTGTTCGGGCGGGGCATAATCCTGGTCGTCATCGACCGACAGGAATTCGGCCAGCCGCATGATCTGCATGTTGCCCCGTCGCGGCGGCAGGCTGGTGCCGGTCAGGCCCACCCGTTCCCCGCCCCGGACCAGCAACACCGACGTCGCCAGCGCCAGCAGGCGCGCCCGGTCGATCTTTTCCGGCAGCGCCTTCTTGCCCTGCGGTTCGGACGTGAACCGCATCGACGCGCCCTGGTCGACCCAGATCATCACCGATTGCGCGATCTGCCATTCCCGTTCACGCACGAACTGCTGGTCGCCCCGGGCGGACCTGCGGTGGTCGATCATCCGCCGGCTGTCACCCAGCTGCGCCGGGCGGTACTGCCAGAAATCGTCGCCCATCCCGGCGCGCCTGCGCCCGTGATCGCCCAGCAGGACGGTCCCGGCCAGCTGTTCGGCACGCGCCAGCAGGGGCGGCAGGGCGCTGGCTTCGGTCTCGGAGCGCTGGCGAAGATCGCGGGCCGGGATCACGCGGCGGCCCCGGTTCCCGTGTCAACACGCTTGGCAAGGCCCGCGGCGGTGGTCTCGATCAGCTCCGGCAGGCTGTCGCCCCGCGCGCGGGCGGCAAAGTTCAATGCCATCCGGTGGCTCAGCACGGGCTTGGCCATGTCCAGCACGTCATCGGCATTGGGCGCCAGCCGGCCTTCCAGCAGCGCCCTTGCCCGGACCGTCATCATCAGCGCCTGCGCGGCCCGTGGACCGGGGCCCCATGCGACGGTATCGCGCACGCGATCCGACACGCCGGGTTCGTCCGGACGGAAGGCCCGCACCAGGTCCAGGATCAGTTCCACCACCGAATCGCCCACCGGCATCCGCCGCAACAGCTTCTGCGCCGCGATCAGCTCGTCCCGGGTGAACACCTCGTGCGCCACGTCCTCGGTCACGCCGGTGGTCGCCAGCAGGATCTCCTTCTCGGTGGCACGGTCGGGATATTCCACGTCGATCTGCACCAGGAACCGGTCCAGCTGCGCCTCGGGCAGCGGATAGGTGCCTTCCTGTTCGATCGGGTTCTGGGTCGCCAGAACATGGAACGGCGCATCCAGCGCCCGGTCGGCGCCCGCGACGGTCACCGTCTTCTCCTGCATGGCCTGCAGCAGCGCCGATTGCGTCCGGGGACTGGCGCGGTTGATCTCGTCCGCCATCAGCAGCTGGCAGAAGATCGGCCCGGGAATAAAGCGAAAATTCCGGCTGCCGTTCTCGGCGGTGTCCAGAACTTCCGACCCCAGGATGTCGGCCGGCATCAGGTCCGGCGTGAACTGGATCCGGTTGCCCTGCAGGCCCAGAACGGTGGAAAAGGTTTCCACCAGCCGGGTCTTGCCGAGGCCCGGCAGACCTATCAGCAGGGCGTGACCGCCACACAGGATCGCGGTCAGCGTCAGGTCGACCACGCGTTCCTGCCCGATGAACCGGCGGGTGATTGAGGCTTTCGCCTCGGCGAGCTTGGCCTCGACGGCTTCGATCTCGGCGACCAGGTCCGTGGGGTCCGACATGACAATCCTTTCGCGGGTCATATATGTTGGTAGGAAAGTGTATCTCGGCAATTCGGAATGGCAAAAGGCATGATGGGACAAAAACCCGTGACCCCGTCGGCCGAGGGGATAGCTGCCTCGGTCAAGGCAACGAAGGGCCGCGGCCTTCCCCCGGTCGAAAAATGGGATCCGCCCTTCTGCGGCGATCTGGACATGCGCATCGCGCGCGACGGCACCTGGTTCTACCTTGGCACCCCGATCGGGCGGCCGGAACTGGTAAAGCTCTTTTCCTCGATCCTGCGCAAGGACGGCGCGGATTACTTTCTCGTGACCCCTGTCGAAAAAGTGGGCATCACGGTGGATGACGCCCCCTTCGTGGCGGTGGATTTCGAAGCCACGGGCAACGGACCCGACCAGGTGCTGACCTTCACGACTCACGTGGGCGACATGGCGATCGCCGGCCCCGACCACCCGATCCGGGTTACCCGTGACCCCGAAACCGGCGAACCATCCCCTTATGTCCTGATCCGCCGCAACCTCGAAGCGCTGATCGACCGCAAGAGTTTCTACCGCCTGGTCGAGATCGGCACCCATCACGACGGCTGGTTCGGGCTCTGGTCCGGCGGGCAGTTCTTTCCCGTCATCCCCTCGCGCGAGCTTGACGCGGCCTGAAGCGCGTACCGCGCTGCCTTCGGCGAGGGTATTTAAGAAGAGAAAGAAGCCCAAAAGCGCGCGCTGCTGCTTCTTTCTCTTCTTAAATACCCTCCGCCATCGACGCACGCGCCGTCGCCGGGACATCGCGCCACGCGCACCCGTCTTGACGTCAGCGCCGCTGCCCGCCATCAAACCTGCGCGTTACGGGGGACCGCACATGCCGCGCTTTGCCGCCAATCTCAGCCTGCTCTGGACCGAGCTTCCCTATCTCGAGCGTTTCGCCGCCGCGGCGGCAGCCGGGTTCGAGGGGGTCGAGGTTCTGTTCCCCTATGACCTCGCCGCGCAGGAGACGCGGCGCGCGCTGATCGCCTCGGGGCTCGACTTTGTCCTGATGAATGCCCCGCCGCCCAATTACACCGGCGGGGTCCCCGGATACGGCGCCCTGCCGGGTGGGCAGGCGCGGTTTGCCAGCGATATCAAACGGGTGCTGCGCTATGCTGAATTGCTTCGGCCGAACTTCATCCACGTGATGTCCGGGCAGGGCGAGGGCGACGAGGCGCGCGCCACCTTCATCGAGAACCTGCAGACCGCCGCCGACATGGCGCCCGGGCAGGTCTTTACCGTCGAGCCGCTGAACCGGGGCACCTTCCCCGGCTATTTCATGTGCGACTATGACCTGGCGCTGGATGTGCTGGATGCCGTCGATCGGCCCAATGTCGGGCTGCAATACGACAGTTTCCATTCGCAGGAGATCCACGGCGACGCCCTGGACGTCTGGGACAGGGTCAGATCCCGCGTCGTGCACGTCCAGATCGGCGATTCACCGGGGCGAGGGGCACCGGGCAGCGGCAAGGTGGATTTCGCGGCGCTCTTCGCGGCCATCGACGACAGCGGCTATGACGGCTGGATCAGTGCCGAATACCATCCCGGCAGGAAAACCGAAAAGACCCTGGACTGGATGACTGGCTAGGCGCCCACGCACCGGCCCCCGGGCAAGGGTTACCGGGACTCCTGCACGCGGCGGATGGCCAGCCGCCCGTTGATCCGCACGATTTCCTTGCGGTCGGACAGGCTCAGGTACATGCCCAGGACCAGGAACAGCAGCCCCACGCCCATGTCGGTGATCAGCAGCGGCGTCCAGTGAAGCCCGGCCGGCACGACCTGGCCGATCCCGGCCGAGGCATCCGCCGTGCCCGCCGCAGCCTCCGATCCGGAGGTCTGGCGCATCAGGGGGCGGGCCAGCATCAGCAGGCCGCTGAACAGGAACCCGTGGCCCCAGGCCCGGTAGCCCGACCGCGACAGCCAGACGACAATCGAGACGATGACCGCGTTGATCGCGGCAAAGGTCAGGGCGACATTGGCCCCCAACGTTTCGCCAAGGGGCAGCATGGCCACGAAAATGACAGCAAGGAAGACTGCCGCGGCCGCGATTCTGGACAGCTGGGTCATTGTCTCTCCGGGTTTCGACGCGCCGGCAGGCACGCCGAGTTAATTAGCATTTTAATCATTACTGCGACATCCGTTCGCAGGGCAATCCGGATGTTGCCAGGCGGTAGGCCAATTTGTGCCGGGATCAAAGACAGTTAACGGCCGCCGACGCCCAAAGCATGGGCAAAGCCGGCCCTGCGGCCTTCACCGCGCGGCTTCGGGCCCGGCCCGTTTCCTGTCCCCGTATCGATTCTGCCCACCCATGGCCGAACCGGGCGACAACCGCCGCCACAGCCGCCGCCTCAGTGTGCCTCGGCCCAGTTGGCGCCCTTGCCGGCGTCGACCACCAGCTTCACGTCCAGCTTGACCGCCGGATCGGCGGCGCCTTCCATGATCTCCTTTGCGCGCGGGATCAGGTCGTCGACCGCGTTCTCGGCCACTTCGAACAGCAGTTCGTCGTGCACCTGCAGCAGCATCTTCGCCGGCAGGCCTTCGATCGCGGCGGGCATCCGGATCATCGCGCGCCGGATGATGTCCGCCGCCGTCCCCTGGATCGGCGCGTTGATCGCCGCACGCTGGGCAAAGCCCGACCGGGGGCCTTTTGCGTTGATCTCGGGCGTGTGGATCTTGCGGCCGAACAGGGTCTGGACGAATTCGTGTTCCCGGGCAAAGCCGCGCGTGTCGGCCATGTAATCCTTGATCCCCGGAAACCGTTCGAAATACCGGTCGATAAAGCCCTGCGCCTCGGCCCGCGGGATACGCAGGTTGCGCGCCAGGCCAAAGCCGGAAATCCCGTAGATCACCCCGAAGTTGATCGCCTTGGCCTGCCGGCGCACGTCCGGCGTCATCTGGTCCAGCGGCACGCCGAACATCTCGGACGCGGTCATCGCGTGGATGTCCAGGCCGTCGGCAAAGGCCTGCTTCAGCTCGGGGATATTGGCGATATGGGCCAGGATACGCAGCTCGATCTGGGAATAGTCGAGCGACACCAGAACGTTGCCCGGTTCCGCCACGAAGGCCTCGCGGATGCGCCGCCCTTCCTCGGACCGCACCGGGATGTTTTGCAGGTTGGGATCGGTCGACGCCAGCCGCCCGGTGTTCGCCCCGGCAATGGAATAGGACGTGTGAACGCGCCCGGTGTCCTTGTTGATGTGTTCCTGCAGCGCATCCGTATAGGTCGACTTCAGTTTCGACAGCTGGCGCCAGTCCAGCACCCGCCCCGGCAGGTCGTGTTCGGTCGCCAGGTCCTCCAGCACGTCGGCCGGGGTCGAATACTTGCCGTTCTTCCCCTTCTTGCCGCCGGGCAGGGACATCTTGTCGAACAGGATCTCGCCCACCTGGCTTGGCGATCCGACGTTGAACTTTTCGCCTGCCAGCTCGTGGATCTCGTGTTCCAGCGCCGCCATCTTCTGGGAAAACGCGTTGGACATGCGCGACAGCGTATCGCGGTCGACCTTGATCCCGTGCATTTCCATCGTCGCCAAAACCGGCACCAGCGGGCGTTCCAGCGTTTCATAGACCGTCGTGACCTTCGCCACATGCAGCTGCGGCTTGAACGTCTTCCACAGGCGCAGCGTGATATCGGCGTCCTCGGCGGCATAGGCCGTCGCCTTGTCGACCGGCACCCGGTCGAAGGTGATCGCCGATTTTCCCGACCCCAGCAAAGGCTTGATCGGGATCGGCGTGTGCCCAAGATACCGTTCGGACAGCGTATCCATCCCGTGGGTATGTTCGCCCCCGTGCATCGCGTAGGACATCAGCATCGTGTCGTCGATCGGGTCCACCCTGACCCCGTATCGGGCAAAGATCTTGGCGTCGTATTTCATGTTCTGCCCGATCTTCATCACCGCCGGGTCCTCAAGAACGCCCTTCAGCGCATCCAGGGCGTCGTCCAGCCCCATCTGCCCCTCGGCCAGTTCGTCGGACCCGAACAGCCCTTCACCGGCTTCGGCCCTATGGGCCAGCGGCAGGTAACAGGCCTTGCCCGGTTCCACCGCCAGCGAGATCCCGACCAGTTCGGCGATCATCTCGTTCAGGCCGGTGGTTTCGGTGTCCACCGCCACCCAGCCCCGTTCGCGGATCTGCGCGATCCAGGGCTCCAGCTCCTCCATGCTGGTCACGGCGGTGTATTCGGCATCGTCAAACGACGGCATCTCGGGCGCCGCCTCGGTCTCGGCCTTCGGCGCTTCCACCACAGGGGCCTCGACGCCCGTCTGTTCGGCGATCCGCTTGGTCAGCGTGCGGAACTCCATTTCCGTCAGGAAGCCCAGCAGAACCTCGGGATCGGGCGCCTTCACCTCAAGATCGTCCAGCGTGAAATCCAGCGGTGTCTTGCAATCCAGCTGCACCAGCTGGCGCGACAGGCGGATCTGGTCGGCATTGTCGATCAGCGTCTGGCGGCGCTTGGGCTGCTTGATCTCGCCGGCGCGGTCCAGCAGCGCATCCAGGTCGCCGTATTCGTTGATCAAAAGCGCGGCGGTCTTGATCCCGATCCCCGGTGCGCCCGGCACGTTGTCCACCGAATCCCCGGCCAGCGCCTGCACGTCGACCACCCGGTCGGGCCCGACCCCGAACTTGGCGCGCACACCGTCGACCCCGATCCGCTGGTTCTTCATCGCATCCAGCATCTCGACCCCGTCGCCGACCAGTTGCATCAGGTCCTTGTCCGAACTGATGATCGTCACCCGCCCCCCGGCCTCGCGCGCCTGGCAGGCCAGCGTCGCGATGATGTCGTCCGCCTCGAAGCCCTCAAGCTCCTTGCAGGCGATGTTGAACGCCTCGGTCGCGGTGCGCGTCAGCGGGATCTGCGGGCGCAGATCCTCGGGCATCGCCTCGCGGTTGGCCTTGTACAGGTCGTACAGGTCGTTGCGGAAGGTGTGCGACCCCTTGTCAAAGATCACCGCCACATGGGTCGGCGCGTCCGGCCCGTGGTTGTCTTCGACATAGCGGTGCAACATGTTGCAGAACCCCGCCACCGCGCCGATCGGCAGCCCGTCGGACTTGCGTGTCAGCGGTGGCAGCGCATGGTAGGCCCGAAAGATGAAGGCCGACCCGTCGATCAGGTGCAGATGGCACCCCTTGCCGAAGGATGTATCACTCATGCCGACGTTCCTTTTCACGCGCGCGGTTCCGAACGCGCTACGGATAGCAATTGTGGGGCTGATTGCCACCCTCCCCATGCCGCTTCTTGCCGATGAAGCCTGCACTTTGGCCAATGACTGGTGCGTGCCCTTCGTCGGATGTCTGGAAGACGGCAGCCTGCACTTCGTCGGCCGCACCCACGGGCGGCGCGATGGACCCCTGGCGGCCCGGACCTCGCAAGGCGCGCAATGCACCGGCACGTGGAAGCGCACGATCGTCGGCGCCGGCAAGGCCGGCTTTTCCTGCGACGACGGGCGGGCGGGCAACGTGCTTTACACCTATTTCGACGCCCCCACCGGCACGGCGGTCGGCCGGGGCAGCACCGAGACGGGCGAACGGCTGATCTTCTTCTCGGGCCGCGCGATCCGGGATTTCATGTCCGCCGACGGCACCTTCGACCCCGACCTGATCGGCTGCGTGTCCGAGGCCTTGCTGTCCTGACAATCATCGGGGAATGCTGCGTTGAGGCACATCCTAAGGGTGATTACTGTTTGCGTGGACATTATATGAGGGGTTACTTTAATGACATGAATTCGCCGCAATACCGTTTATTTTCAACGGCATCCGCGAAGGCAGAAATACATCTATAAGACGAATTAACTATTGATCGGATCTCTACTTCAGGTATTTTGGAATCACGCGGCACCACGTGCCGCAGCCGAAAGGCGCAGGGATAACTACTCAGCACCGGAGCCGTAAGGTTCTGGAAAGAAACAGCAAGGCCACGTCACGGATCATTCGGCGGGCCAACTGGTTGGAGAGTATTATGCCTGATCGCTCGACAGATTTGGACTCTGTCTACGACTATGGGGGAAGTCTTGTTTCTCTCGGTTCCAATATCATAGTTTCCTCTTTCTCTGGCCCGTCTACGGCGACTCTGGAATTCGACGACGCCGATGACGATTTCACCTACGAGCCGACGGAGGCGGCAACCTTCAATGGCGAAACCGTCACAGCCACGGCGGCCGGCACTGTCGTAGTGGGGATCAACCTTGGCGTCTTGCGCATCAATCTGGATGAACCGGTACCCGTCAACGTCATCGAAACAACGGGCGGCACCTACGTCGAGTACCCCGAATCGCAGCCCTCTGAACTGCTGGACGGGCTGGTCACCGAGATCCTGAACACCCCGCTGATCGGACCCGTCCTAAGCAGTCTCGGCATCACCGACGTGGCGGCCTATGTCGAACAAAACGCGCTGCTGACCTTCACGCTGGATCAGGACATCGCGATCCCGGTCTGCTTCCGGTCCGGCACGCTGATCCTGACGAAATACGGTCAGCGCCGCGTCGAGGATCTGCAGGTCGGCGACGAGGTCATCACCCGTGACAACGGGTTCCAGCCGATCCGCTGGATCGACTGCACCCGGGTCGAGGCAAAGGGCGCCTTCGCGCCTATCGAATTCCTGCCCGGAACCATCGGCAATGACGAAGCGCTGTTCCTGTCCCCGGAACACCGGGTGCTGATGACCGGCTGGGCGCCGGAGCTGCTGACGGGCGAACCCGAGGTTTTCGTCGCGGCCAAGCACCTGGTCAACGACGGAAATATCCGGATCTGCCCCGGTGGCCACGTGACCTATGTGCACTTCATGCTTGACCGGCACGAGATCGTCTTCGCCAACGGGGCGCAATGCGAATCCTTTCATCCCGGCGACGTGGGCCTGCGCGCCATGGACCGCGACGCGCGTTCGGAACTTTTTGCCCTGTTTCCCCATCTGGCCGAAATGAACCTGCTGGCCACGCGCAAGACGGCGCGATTTGACACCAAGCGGGCCGTGGGGGCGGCCATAGGCAGGCTGTCCATGGGCGGAGCGGTCAACACGACCGAATTCCGGGTCGAACGCTGACCAGCCCGGCGTGCCATGAACAGCGGCGATCCGCCCCCGGCAGATCGCCCGGGCATCGGCGTCTTGCGGGAAATCTCCCCGGGGCGATGCGCAACCAGACCCGCATCCCGCGCATCCTCCGTCCCGCAAACCCCGGTGCCCACAAACACCGCGGCGACCGATGCCTGTATTCTAGGTCCGTTCGCTGCTGAAACACATGGAATACATCGGGGGAATCCACCTTTCCCACGCACGGGACACCCCCGATGTTGCCGGAAGGCCGCCTCTTCCTCATCCCGAAAGCGGCGGTCTCCCGGCGTCTTCAAGCCGCGAGTGGCTTGCCTGCCCGTGCCAGGCGGGCGCGGATATCGGCCGGCACCAGCCTGGCCGCCGAAATCCGGACCCGGTCCATTTCCCCGATCGTGCGTTCCTCGCCGAACAGGTCCAGGTATTCGGCGAAATTGTCAAAGGCCCGCCGTCCGACGTAGTCGATAAAGCTTTCGGCCGGCGCCCCGTTGGCCAGGATCACGTCATGCGCTTCGGTTTCCAGGTGGTAATAGGTGAACCGTTCGGCCAGCCGGTCCTGCGGCTCCCAGCGGATGGTCGTCCCGTTGACCAGCGCGCTGGCATTGATCGCCAGGTCGTCCACCACCATCGCATGATCGCCCGTCACCAGCAGATCGCTGTGCGGCACCCCGTCCCCCAGCGCCCCGGCCGTGATCCGCACCGGCACGAACCGGTCCGTCGGGGTGAAAGCCCGCATCACGGTCTGCCGTCCCACCCAGATCACCGGCACCGCCCGCCCATCGGCGGTGTGCAACAGGTCGCCGGTCTTCAGCGTCTCGACCGCCCGTTCGCCTTGGGGCGTCGTAATCAGCGTGCCGGTGGCAAAACATTCCACCAGCGGCGCGAAGTCGATTCCGCCGCCTTCGAAACTGTCCGGGAAGTCCTCGATCGGCGCGGACGACACGACATAGAGCGTGTTGTTGAAGGACGAATTCGTCAGCACCATGAAGTCCTGCCCGTCAACGGTGATATAGCCGGCATATTGCCCGGCCACCCCCGCCGCGCTGGTGACGTTCTCGTTCAGCTCGAAAACGTCGTTGTCCAGCGCCCCACCGTCCGTCGTGGTGATCGTGGTCGATATCGCCGTGGGGCTGTCGTCGATGGCGGGCGGCCCCTGCAGCCCGCTGACGTCCCCTTCGATCAGCGTGTAGGTGCCGTTGTCATACGAATAAAGCGCGGCCGAGTTGATGTCGTAAGATGCAGTCATCGTCATTGCCTTTCGTTGGGTCGGAAGGTGTCGTGTCGCTTCCGAAAGGGGGGCCCGCGGATTGGCAGGCCGGTCAGAACGAACTGGGCAGGCGCACGGGATCGGCCCCGTGACAGCCACGGGCAGGCGGCGCAGCCATGATGCGTCTTCGAAAGTTGCGGTATCCGGCCGCACGACCGGGCCACCGCGGCAAAGCGCACGGAATGGCGGTCGTTTCGGTCCTCTGATGCGCGCTCGGTCGCTCCCGCCAGGGGCGGGCTTGGGCTGCCGGCATGACGCACTCTGCAAAAGTCGAACCACTGACCAAATTCATTCCGGGCAGGATCATCGTATCACGGTTTGGTGTCATCAAAGACGGGTCGTGACGGTGCGGGCGGAAATCTGCCACGGATCGCGCCGGACCGCTGCGCGCATGCCTGGCTCACCCGGGGGCGGGATTGGTTAACAATTTGTTAATGCGTGATTTTTCGTGTCGGATCCGGACGGGCGGCCATCTGGCTGCGCCGGATTTTCGCGGATCTCGATGTACAAAACGGACAATTCGCGGTGCCGGTCTTGTACAAAACGGTCAGAACAGCTGTGCCGACCGCGGGGGCGCGGTGCGGATCAGGCCGCGTCCTCAAAGCCTTTCAGAACGTATTTGCAGTCGCAATACGGGCATTCCACGTAGCCGGTTTCGGCCGGGATGCTCAGCCAGACGCGCGGATGCCCCAGCGCGCCTTCGCCGCCGTCACAGGCCACGCGGCTGGTTTCCACGATCTTGGTTTCAGGCGCCTCGATGGTCATGCGCAATCCTCTTCGACAGGCTGCACCCGGGCGGTTGCCGGGCAGCGGGTAAGAAGCTAAGTCGCGTTATGCGCCAAGCCAGTTACAGGAGCAAGTGTCGCGATGTCCCAGGACGCCATCCGGATCGAAGGTCTGCGCAAGACCTATGCAGGCGGCCGGGGCCAGGCCCCGAAAGAGGCTTTGAAAGGGGTCGACCTGGCCGTCCCCCGCGGCTCCGTCTTTGGTCTTCTGGGGCCCAATGGCGCCGGAAAATCCACCCTTATCAACATCTTGGCTGGCCTGGTGATCAAGTCCGCCGGCAAGGTCGAGATCTGGGGCTTTGACCAGGATCAGACCCCCCGCCAGTCCCGCGCCGCCATCGGGGTGATGCCGCAGGAACTGAACCTCGACCCGTTCTTCTCGGCCCGTGGCGCGCTGGACGTGCAGGCCGGCCTGTACGGCGTGCCCCGCAACCAGCGCCGGACCGACGAGATCCTGGACCTGATCGGGCTGTCCGACAAGGCCGACGCCTATTCCCGCACGCTTTCGGGGGGCATGCGCCGGCGGCTTCTGCTGGGCAAGGCGCTGGTGCACGCGCCCAACGTTCTGGTGCTGGACGAACCCACCGCCGGGGTGGACATCGAACTGCGGCAGATGCTGTGGACCAACGTCCGCCGCCTGAACGAACAGGGCATGACGATCATCCTGACGACCCATTACCTGGAAGAGGCCGAAGAGATGTGCGACGAGATCGCCATCATCGACCAGGGCCAGGTCGTCGCCCGCGACAGCACTGCCAATCTTCTGGGCCGACTGGACGGAAAATGCATGGTTATTCAACCTGATAGCCCAACGTCGATCTTGCCGGACGCCCCCGGCATCGACGCCGCCCTGCGCCCCGACGGGTCCATCGCGCTCAGCTACCGCGCCCGCGCCACCACCGCCGAGGAAGTGCTGACCGCGGTCCACGCGGCCGGCATTTCCATCCGCGACGTGCGCACCGAACAGGCGGACCTGGAGGACGTTTTCCTGTCGCTCACCGGGTCGGGCTAGGGAAAAGTATCTCAGATACTTTTCCTCGTGGGGGGCGGCGCGCTTCAGGCCGGATCGATGCGCAACTGGTAGCAGTTGTTCCGCGCGGATCGCACATGAACACAGACAACCCTATGATCCTGCAGGATTTTCCAGGCCCTCTCCGCCAGCTTTGCGCTTGGCACCACGGCGCCGGTGCCATAGACGATGCGCTCGTCGGCGGAATATCCCTTGATCAGGTAATCGGGCGAGGTGGTCAGGATCTGCGGCACCTCCGTCCCGCCGCCCGCTTCACAGGGATCCCCACACAGAAAGATCGGCCCGGTCTCGGCATAGGGCTGCGTCTTCGAAAACGGCCTATGCGCCAGGATCAGCATCGGCGCGCCCTCGGGAATCAGCTTCAGACAATGGCGGCAGGGGTTGCCCCCGCCGTCCGACACCACCCGTTCGGGCGCGTTTCCATAGGCATCCGGGCCGCCCGCCTGCAGCTTGCGGACCTCGTCAGTGGGCAGGGGAATGTAGGTGAGCATGGGCTATCTCCTTTCCCCGCAACCATTTCCCGAACCCGCACCTCAAGCGACCCGAACCATGCGCCTTCGGACTCCACTGCGGAACAAAACGTGAATATACTACCCCCATGTTTGCCGAACTCTCCATAACCTCGAACTTCACCTTCCTCACCGGGGCCTCCCACCCCGAGGAATACATGGACCGTGCCGCCTCCCTTGGCCTGCCCGCCATCGCCATCGCCGACGACAATTCCGTCGCCGGCATCGTCCGCGCCCACACCCGGGCCCGCAAGATCCGCCGCCTGGTGCAGGAACGGCTCGACTGGGACGCGGCACACACCCTCATCGGCCCGCCCGCGCCGCCGGACCTGCCCCTTCCGCCCTCCGCCCCGATCCGCAACGCGCCCCGCCTGATCCCCGCCGCGCGGCTGCTGTTCACCGATGCCTCGCCCGTCACCGCGCTGCCGAACGACCGGCAGGGCTGGGCCAACCTTTGCCGGATCCTGTCCGCGGGGCGGCTGAGGGCCAAGAAGGGCGATTGCATCCTCACCCTCCACGACCTCCTGGAACGCCCCGCTGGCCTGCACCTGCTGATCTGGCCGCAAGGCGACTGGCCCGCCACCGCCCGCCGGCTGGCACAGGCCTGTCCGGGCCGGGTCCATGTCCTTCTGTCGCCCCGCTACGACGGCGCCGACACCACCCATTTCGACAAGATTACCACGCTGTCCCAATCCCTTGGCCTCGACACCATCGCCTCTGCCGCGCCGCTGATGCACCATGGCGGCCGCCGCCGCATGGCCGATGTCCTGTCGGCCATCCGCCTTGGCCGGCGGGTCGAACAGCTGGGCCGCAACGCACTGGCCAACGCCGAACAGCGCCTGCGCGGCGCCGCCGACCTGCGCCGCATCTTCACCCCCCACGAAGATGCCATCGACCGCGCCGGGGCCCTGGCCGAAACCCTCACCTTCTCGCTGGACGAGTTGCGCTACGAATACCCCTCCGAAGGCACCGAAACGGAAACCCCGGCCCAACGCCTGTCGCGCCTGGCGCACGAAGGCCTCGACTGGCGCTACCCGGGCGGCGCGCCGCAGCGGGTGCGCGACATGCTGGCCCATGAACTCGACCTGATCTCGCGCCTGAAATACGATCCCTATTTCCTGACCGTCCGCGACATCGTCCATTTCGCCCGCTCGCGGAACATCCTCTGCCAGGGCCGCGGATCGGCGGCCAATTCCGTGGTCTGCTACTGCCTGGGCGTGACCTCGGTCTCACCGGAAATCGGCACCATGGTCTTTGAACGCTTCGTGTCCGAAGCCCGCGATGAACCCCCCGACATCGACGTCGACTTCGAACACGAACGGCGCGAGGAGGTGATCCAGCACATCTATCAACGCTACGGCCGGGAACGCGCCGGTCTCTGCGCCACGGTCATCCACTACCGCGGCAAACGCGCCATCCGCGAAGTGGGGCGCGCCATGGGCCTGACCGAAGACACGATCTCCGCCATGTCCTCGCAGCTCTGGGGGTTCTTTTCCGCAAAGGGCCTGGAGGCACAGCGCATGGCCGAGATCGGGCTGGATCCATCCGACCGCCGCCTGCAACAGACGATGGAGCTGGTCTACGAAATCGTGGGGTTCCCCCGGCATTTGTCACAACATGTGGGCGGGTTCATCATCACCGAAGGCCGCCTGGATGAACTGGTCCCGATCGAGAACGCAACGATGGAGGATCGCACGGTCATCTGCTGGGACAAGGACGACATCGACACTTTGGGCATCCTGAAGGTCGACGTGCTGTCGCTTGGCATGCTCACCTGCATCCGCAAGGCCTTCGACCTGATCGAACGCCACCACAAGACGGCCCACACCCTGGCGACGCTGCCGCCCGAGGATCCCCGGGTCTACGACATGCTCTGCCGGGCGGATTCCATCGGGGTCTTCCAGGTGGAAAGCCGGGCGCAGATGAACTTCCTGCCCCGGATGAAGCCGCGCAATTTCTACGACCTGGTGATCGAGGTCGCCATCATCCGCCCCGGCCCGATCCAGGGCGACATGGTGCATCCCTACATCCGCCGCCGCAACGGCGAGGAACCGGTCAGCTTCCCGTCCGACGAGCTGGGCGCGGTGCTGGGCAAGACGCTGGGCGTGCCCCTGTTCCAGGAACAGGCCATGCAGATCGCCATCGTCGGCGCGGGCTTCACCCCGGACCAGGCGGACCGGCTCAGGCGCTCGCTCGCGACCTTCAAGAAACACGGGTCGGTCAGCGAATTCAGGGCCCTGTTCCTGAAGGGCATGGCGAAAAACGGTTACGACGCCGATTTCGCCCAACGCTGCTTTTCCCAGATCGAAGGCTTCGGGTCCTACGGGTTCCCCGAAAGCCACGCGGCGTCCTTTGCGTTGCTGGTCTACGCCTCGGCCTGGATCAAGCGCCATCATCCGGGCATCTTCGCCTGCGCCCTGCTGAATTCCCAGCCGATGGGCTTCTACGCGCCGGCCCAGATCGTGCGCGACGCGCGCGAACACGGGGTGGAGGTGCGCCCCGTCGATATCAACGCCAGCTTCTGGGACAACGCGATGGAGCCCGACGACGCGGGCGGCCTCGCCCTGCGGCTGGGGTTCCGCCAGATCAGCGGACTGGCCGAGGAAGAGGTGGGGTGGCTGACGGGCGCGCGGGCCAATGGCTACCGGGCTTTGGGGGATGTCTGGCGCAGGGCTGGGCTGGGGCCCAAGGTCCTGCAAAAGCTGGCCGAAGCGGATGTCTTCGCCGGCATCGGTCTCACGCGGCGCGACGCGTTGTGGGAAGCCAAGGCCATCGCCTCGGCCAAGCCCCTGCCGCTTTTTGCCAGCGATATCGACGGAGAGGTTCACGACGAACCCGCAGCCATCTTGCCCGAGTTGACGCTGGGCGAGGCGGTGGCGGAGGATTACGTGGCGCTTCAGCTCAGCCTCAAGGCGCATCCCATGACGCTTTTGCGGGCGGGCTTCACGCTGGCGGGGGGGGCGATACCGCGCTGAAGCGCGGTGCCTTCGGCGAGAGGTATTTGTGCAAAGGTGAAGCAGAAGCGCCGCGCTCTTGTTTTCACCTTTGACAAAATACCTCCGGGGGAGTCCTCCAACGGAGGACGGGGGCAGCGCCCCCTACCCGTTCCGCCGCAAGATCGATCCGGCAAGGTAGAGCGACCCACAGATCAGAATCCGTTCCGCGCTTTCTCCGGCCAGCGCCACGGCCTCTTCCGTCGTTGCCGCGACTTCGGCGTTCATGCCAACGGCGCGGGCGCGTTCGGCCAGGACCTCGGGGTCCAGGCCATTTGGTTCCCCGGGAATCGGCACCGCGATCAGGCGGTCGGTGATCCGGGCCAGTGGCGACAGGAAACCGCTGCAATCCTTGGTGTTCATCATGCCCGTGATCAGTACCGTCGGGCGCGGCGACAGCCCGCCCAGCAGATCGGCCAACGCGATGCCCGCCGCGGGATTATGGCCGCCGTCAAGCCAGAGCTCGCGATTACCGGCCGCCTCGACCAGCGGTCCGGTCGTCAGGCGTTGCATCCGGGCGGGCCAGGAGACGTTTTCCATCGCGGCGATGGCGCCGGTTTCGTCCACGCCCAGGGTCCGCAACACGCTCAGCGCGGCGCCGGCGTTGTCGTATTGGTGACGACCGCGAAGGGCCGGCAGGGGCAGGTCCAGCAGACCGGTTTCATCCTGATAGACCAGACGGCCGCGTTCTTCCGCAACCTGCCAGTGTTCGCCCTGCACCAGCAAAGGCGCGCCGGCGCGGGCGGCGACGCGTTCGATGACCTCCATCGCGCGGGGATCCTGGCGGCTGACCACGCAGGGGACGCCGCGCTTGATGATCCCGGCCTTTTCGCCCGCGATGGCCTCGATCGTGTCACCCAGGAATTGTTCGTGATCCATCGACACCGGCGTGATCACCGTGGCCACCGGATCGTCGACCACGTTGGTCGCATCCAGGCGCCCGCCAAGGCCGACCTCCAGCAGGGTGTAATCCGCCGGCGTTTCGGCAAAGGCCAGCAGGGCGGCGCAGGTGGTGATCTCGAAATAGGTGATCTCTTCGCCGCCGTTGGCGTCGTAGCAGCGGTCCAGGGCGTCGATCAGCGCGGCTTCGGAGATCAGATCTCCGGCCAGGCGGACGCGTTCGTGGAACCGGGCGAGGTGGGGCGAGGTATAGGCATGGACGCGCTTGCCCGCCCCTTCCAATCCGGCGCGGATCATCGCCTGGGTCGATCCCTTGCCGTTGGTTCCGGCGATGTGGATCACCGGGGGCAGGCGTTTTTCCGGGTGGCCCAGCCGGGCCAGCAGGCGCCACATGCGATCCAGGGTGAGGTCGATCACCTTGGGATGCAGCGCCATCATCCGTTCCAGGATGACATCGGACCCCTGCGCGGTCATTCAGAAGCTTTGCCAGAAGGCTTGGCCGCCGGTTTCGTCCCCGGCTTGGCCGCCGGGTTGTCCGAGGTCTTGACGGAGGTCTCTGGCGCGGGCGCGACGTCGACCGCCAGTTCCTCGGCGTTCGGGGGCGGCAGGTCGCCCTTGATCGCGGGCGGCAGGTTCAGCAGCATCCGGATGATGGTGATCAGCTCGTCTTTCATCTCCATCCGGTGGGTCACCCGGTCGAGCATGCCGTGATCCAGCAGGTATTCGGCGCGCTGGAACCCATCGGGCAGCTTTTCGCGGATGGTCTGTTCGATGACGCGCGGGCCGGCGAAGCAGATCAGCGCGTTGGGTTCGGCGATATGCACGTCGCCCAGCATCGCGTAGGACGCGGTCACGCCGCCCGTGGTCGGGTGGGTGAGCACGACGATATAGGGCAGGCCCGCCTCCTTCACCATTTCCACGGCGACGGTGGTGCGGGGCATCTGCATCAGCGACAGGATGCCTTCCTGCATCCGCGCGCCACCGGCGGCGGAAAACAGGATCAGCGGGCGCTTCAGCCGTACCGCTTCCTGGGCCGCAGCGATGATGGCGTTGCCGACATACATGCCCATCGACCCGGCCATGAAGGAAAAGTCCTGCGCGGCGGCGACGATGGGCGTGCGGCCCATTTCCCCGGTGGCGACAAGCATCGCTTCCTTCTCGCCCGTGCCCTTCTGGGCCGCGCGCATGCGGTCGGGGTATTTCTTCTGGTCGCGGAAATGCAGTGGGTCGGCCTTGGGCTCGGGCACCGCGACTTCGGTAAAGACGCCACCGTCGAACAGGGCCGCGAACCGATCCCTTGGCGTCAGCGCCATGTGATGGTTGCAGTTCGTGCAGACGTTCAGGTTGTCCGACAGTTCCCTGTGGAACAGCATCGTTCCGCAGTTACTGCATTTCTGCCACAGATTCTCGGGCGTCTCGCGGCGCGAGAAGATCGAGTTGATCCGCGGACGGACAAAGTTGTTGATCCAGTTCATTCACGCGCCCCTCGCTTCGGGTTCGGGGGCTGAAATAGGCTGCATGGCCGGCAATTGCAATCAACGCCGCAAGGCAAGTCGCGCAACCAGCCAGCAAACCAGCATCGACGCAAAGTCAACCGGGAGCCAGGCGCGCACCAGCGCGGGGTCCACAGCCGCCGCCGGGCTGACGAAAAGCGCCAGGCCATTCATGCTGTCGGTGACCGAAATGACCAGAAGCGCGGTGAAGTTGTTGGCGAAATGCACCGCGATGGCGGGGCCCAGCGTGCCGGCCCGCGCGGTCAGATCCGCCATGAGGATGCCGAAGACCGCCGCCCAGACGGCGACCAGCAGCGCATTTTCGCCCGCCTCGGAGGGCACGTAATGGCCGGCGGCAAAGATCAGCGACGGCACGCCGATCCAGATCCACGGAGACCGGAACCGGGCGGCCAGTTGCTGCTGGAGGTAGCCCCGAAAGAGGATTTCCTCGGTCGAGACCTGGATCAGCAGGGCCACAAGCGACAGCGGCAGAAGGGCGATCCACCGGCCGACAGGCATGTTCAGCGTCAGCGACAGGCCGCTGTCCCAGGGCGGCAGCACCAGCAGGGCAAGGCCCAGCCCGACCAGCAGGATCAGCACGTCGCGGAATTGGGCCCAGGCCCTGCGCAGCGGGCCGATCAGGGTCGCGGGGCCACGGCCATGCAGCAGCCGCGCCGCCAGAACCGCCCCCAGCGCGAAGAAGGAAAACGTGCCAAGCAGCATCACCAGCGCGCCGGGCGTCGTGCCGATGTGCCCCCCGGCCGAGGCGATCTCGGTCCGCCAGAAGCCGGGCGCCAGGGTCGACAGCACAGCCGCCAGCGCCATGTTCAGCGCCAGCCCGACCCCGACGATCACCACAAGTCCGACACCCAGGCGCCAGAGTTCCGGCCGGGTGCGCGCCGGCGCAACGAAATCCCCAAGGGCGGCCCAGCGGGACGCCATGTCAGGCGTTTTCCTTGCTTGTGATCTCGTCAAAGGCCTCGCCGTCCTCTTCCGCGGTGATCCGTTTCATGTCCATCCCGCGTTTCTCGAGGAACCCGACAACGGCCTGAAGGTGGCCCGCGACGGTTTCCAGAAGGGCGACGGCCACCGTCGCATCGGCTTCGATCACGTCGCGGAATTCCTCGGCGCCGATGCGCAGGAAGCGGGTCTTCTCGACGGCAACCAGGTCCATCGTCCGGGGTTCCTTCATGATGACCGAAAGATCCCCGATCAGGCGGCCGGGTTCGACCACGGTGATCGGCTTGTCCCCGGGTTCGGCATTGGCCCATCGCAGTTCGGCCCGGCCCGACAGGCACAGATAGACCGCATCCGACGGCTGCCCGGCGCGAAAGATCACCTGGTCGGTGCGTGCCGAATACCAGCGGGCGGAAAACGCCAGCAGGCGCTGGTTGCGGGCATCCAGCCGCGAAAAAAGCTCTGTCGCGGAGATGGCGCGCAGCTTGTGGCGGAATTCCTCGGTGCCTTCCGACCCGGAGCCGGTCACCGACACTTCGGCGCCGTCGATCCGACCGTCCTTCAGTTCGATCAGCATGTCGTATTCGGACGGGTTGCGGAACTTGCGTTCCATGAAGATCGTCGTGGTGTCGGGCAGCAGTTCGCGCAGGTTGTTGCGCGCCGCCGCCCGGGCCGCCGAATCATGGCTTTCCAGCACCCGGTCAAAGATCAGCAGGTCGGGCCGCTTCAGCGCCGCCCGGCTGAAGGCCGCGCGTTCGTGCAGCGTCTTGGGCAGGTTGGCGCCGCCCATGCCGGTGTGCAGGTCAAAGATCAGCCGGGCGATCCGCCAGCGCAGTCCTTCGTCCGACAGCAATTCGGCCACCACGTCCTCGACATCGTCGGCGCGGGCGCCGGCGTGCAGGGAAATCCGCCCGTAAAGCGCGTTTTCCAGCACCGTCAGGCGCGGCAGGTAGGTTTCCGGCGATACCGGCACGAACAGCTTCGCGCTCATCCTGCGCAGGGTCTCGCGGTGGGATTTGCGGACCTCGACGATGCGTTTCTGCAGTCGTTCGGGAAAGCCCGCGCCGATCTGTTCGGCGGTCAGGGTGAAGGGGACGGTCATCAGCAGCAGCTGTTCGTCCCCGTCCAGCCCGTCATCGCCGCGCACCCGGCGCTTGGACACGATTTCGACCAGGCGGCGGAACTGGTCCGGATCCAGCCCGACGCGGCGGAACAGCGGGTGATCGGTGCCGTCATGGCCGAAGGTGTGCAGCAGCGTGTCGACCACCGACTGCCCGATGTTGAGCGCCTGCAGGCTGAGCCCTTCGCTTTCGATCAGGTCGCGGAACATCCGCGCCATTTCGATCCCGTTGGACGAAATCGGCGACCGGGGCGAGGCGAACAGCAGGTTGCCCGCCAACGGGACGGCCGGGTTGAACAGGTCCGGATCGAAGCGGAAGACGATGTCGTCCAGCCCCTTGTCGGCGATGCGTTCCTGAACCGTGTCGCGCAGGCCGACGATGGCGCTGGCCAGGTCGCGGTGCACCTCGGGCGAAATCCTCAGCTGCAGGGCGCGTCGAAAGATTTCCTCGTCCTGGCCGATGGCCTGGATCAGGCGGAACCACCAGCTGCCGACGTCGTCCCGGTCGGTATAGCCGCCGATGGAGGGATCGAACCAGTCGGCATCCACCGGATCGGGGCAATTGCCGGATCGCCGCGCCTCGACCCCGGCGCGGCTTTTGGCCCAGTCGGAATCCTTCGGGTCGCCGGAATGCATCGAAAAGGGCATCAGCAGGTTCTGCCCCAGCGTGCCGTCGAACAGGTAGGGTTGCGAATGGGCGTAACCGATGCGCGCCGCGATCACCGCCTGGTGGACGGTGGACAGGTCGCGCCCGCCGATCTCGACCCGGCCACGTGTCGGCATGACCTCACGCGTCAGAAGCCCGGCCAGCGCGGCGCATTCGGCCGCGTTACCGCCCTGGATCGCCAGCCGGCTGCCGGCGGGGATGTCCAGCGAGATGTCCTCGAGCACGAGGTTGCCGTCCTCGTCCGTGACGGTGACGTCCTTGATCGAAATGTCGCCCTTCAGGCGCGGGATCTCGTCGGGGATGTTGTCGATCAGGCGTTCGTCGATCATCGACTTGGGCGCAAAGCGATCCATGACGATGGTCCAGCGCAGCGACATGTCCTGCACCTGGTTGTAGTAATCCAGCAGCTCTTTCCAGGGCGCGGCGATGTCCTTGTAGGCCGCCAGCCCCGCCACCAGCGCGCCGACGCTGATCTGGCCGTTGATCGCCAGGTAGCCGCCGACGAGGTAGAAGAAGAACGGCGTAAGCTGGGTGATCAGGTTGTTGAGGAACTTCATGAAGAACTTCTTCTGGTAGATCTTGAAGCGGATCTCGAAGATCCGCCCCAGACGATCCGTCAGAAGCGCGCTGCGGAAGCGCCAGCCGCCATTGGCCCGCAGGTCCGAGATGCCCGCCGCCGTTTCGCCGATTTCCGACGACAGGTGGCGGATCTCGACGATGCGGTCCTTGTTCAGCAGGTTGATCTGGCGCTGCAGCATCGGGATCAGCCAGGCCTGCAGCGGGATCAGCGCTATGGCGGCCAGCCCGAACCAGACGCTTTGCATGAACAGGAACGCGACGATGGTCAGCATCTGGCCGGCCTGGAACACCGGCTGGGCCACAGCATCGCCCATCAGCCCGCCCATCGGCTCGGCCTCGGAGGTGATCATCGACACCAGTTCGCCCTGGCTGGTGGTGCGGAAATAGGGCGCCGGAAAGCGCATCATCCGGTCCAGCAACTGAAAGCGCAGCCGGCGCAACATGCGTTCCGACACGGTGCCCTTGTAGGTGTTGATCCGCATCTTGAAGACGCCCGAAGCCAGGACGGCGGCCAGGAACAGCACGCAGAGAAACACCAGGTATTCGACCTGGGTCAGCCGGATCCCCCAGACCGAGATCGTGGAATTCACCGCGCCGATGGCGTCGTTGATGATCTTCTTCGGCAACTCGAGAGAGATGTAGAGGAAGGGGAATGACAGCACCGTGAGGGCCAGCAGAATCAGCTGGTCGCGCTTGGAATAGCGCCAGATGAAGGCGAAAAGTGTACGGTCCATGGTATGCCCCGGCTGGACGGACGGCGCGGGGCGCCTTGGGAGGGGAATGAACGTAGGTAAGGCTCCGGCGAACGGAAAACAAGTTTTAGCACAATGGTATGACCGGGGAATGACCGCTGATCGCGGGGCGGCGCCCTTGTCTGGGCGGCGGGCCGGGTCTATTGCCTGTGGAACCGAAAGCCAGGGGGAGGCCGCCATGCTGAAACGAACGTTCGACAAGTCCAGATTGCCCAGCCGTCATGTGACCGAAGGCCCCGAGCGCGCGCCGCACCGGTCGTACCTGTACGCCATGGGCCTGTCCGACACCGAGATACACCAGCCCCTGGTCGGCGTCGCCACCTGCTGGAACGAGGCCGCGCCCTGCAACATCTCGCTGAGCCGCCAGGCCCAGGCGGTGAAGCTGGGGGTGAAGGCGGCCAGCGGCACGCCGCGCGAATTCACCACCATCACCGTGACCGACGGCATCGCCATGGGCCATGAAGGCATGCGGTCGTCGCTGGCTTCGCGCGAGGCGATCGCGGATACGGTGGAACTGACGATGCGCGGCCATTGCTATGACGCCATCGTGGGCCTTGCCGGCTGCGACAAGTCGCTGCCGGGCATGATGATGGCCATGGTGCGCCTGAACGTGCCGTCGGTCTTCATCTACGGCGGGTCCATCTTGCCGGGCAAGGCGCCCCAGGTCGACGAGATTCCCGAAGATTTCCGCACCCGCGACCTGACGGTGCAGGACATGTTCGAAGCCGTGGGACGCCATCAGAACCATGAATTGTCCGACGCCGCGCTGGACATGCTGGAACGGGTCGCCTGCCCGTCGGCAGGGGCCTGCGGTGGCCAGTTCACCGCCAACACCATGGCCTGCGTGTCCGAGGCGATCGGGCTGGCGCTGATGAATTCGTCGGGCATGCCCGCGCCTTACGAATCGCGCGACCAATACGCCGAGGCGTCCGGCCAGGCGGTCATGGACCTGATCGAAAAGAACATCCGCGCCCGTGACGTGGTGACCCTGAAGTCGCTGGAAAACGCCGCGCGCGTCGTCGCCTGCACCGGCGGGTCGACCAATGCGGGCCTGCACCTGCCGGCCATCGCGCACGAGGCCGGGATCGATTTCTTCCTGGACGACGTCTGCGAGATCTTCCGCGACACGCCCTATTTCGTAGACCTGAAGCCGGGCGGCCAATACGTGGCCAAGGACCTGTACGACGCGGGCGGCATCCCGGTGGTGATGAAGGAACTGCGCAAGGCCGGCCTGATCCACGAAGACTGCATGACCGCTACGGGCCGCACCATCGGCGACGAACTTGACCGGATCACCCGCAAGGCCGACGGTCGCGTGATCTATCCGATCGACACGCCGCTGACCAAAACGGGGGGGGTCGTCGGGCTCAAGGGCAACCTGGCACCCGAAGGGGCCATCGTGAAGGTCGCGGGGATCGAACCGCAACACCAGCGCTTTGTCGGCCCGGCGCGGGTCTTCGAATGCGAGGAAGACGCGTTCGAGGCCGTCAAGGCGCGCACCTACAAGGAAGGCGACGTGATCGTCATCCGCAACGAAGGCCCCGCCGGCGGTCCGGGGATGCGCGAGATGCTGGCGACCACGGCCGCCCTGTCGGGCCAGGGCATGGGCAAGAAGGTCGCCTTGATCACCGACGGGCGGTTCTCGGGCGCGACCCGGGGATTCTGCGTCGGCCATGTCGGGCCGGAATCCGCGCATGGCGGGCCGATCGCCTTGCTGAAGGACGGCGACGTGATCACCATCGACGCCATTACGGGCGACCTGTCGGTCAACCTGACCGAAGACGAGCTTGCTGAACGCAAAGAGAACTGGAAAGGCCCACGCACCACGAATTACGCGTCGGGCGCCCTGTGGAAATATGCCCAGCTGGTGGGCTCTACCTACAAGGGCGCGGTGACGCATCCCGGTGCGCAGGCCGAAACGCATGACTACATGGACCTTTAAGGCAATCCTGGCCGGTCTGGCGCTGATCGTCCTGGCCGGCTGTACCGAAGATTTCGCCACCCTGGGCAAGACCGGGGCCGGCAACCAGAATACCACGGTGGTGATGGGCGGCAGACGTGTGGTGCTGCGGGCACCGCCTGGCTTTTGCATCGACCCCGCGTCGGTCACCAAGTCGGGCCGCGACGGCTTTGCCATGCTGGCCCGCTGCAACCGGCTGTCGCCGGAAACCGCCATCGCGACGCTGTCGGGGCAAAGCCCGGCCGTGGTCACCGTCAGCACCAAGCCCTGGACGCTGGGCGATCAGCCGATCACCGCCACGACCATCGCCGACGCCTATCCGCAGGGCATGGTGATCGAACAGCGCAACGGCCCCGTGGTGCCCATGGTCAAGGCGCGCGGCGGCGCGCCGGAGCGCAGCGGCCTTGGCAAGGTCCACTGGCGCAGCGCCTTCGTGGTCAATGACCAGCTGGTCGTGCTGGGCCTCTTCGCGCCGGAAAACAGCCGCGCGGTGGGATCCACCGGCGCTTCGCTTCTCGGCCAGCTGGCGCAGCGCACGATGTCGGCCAGTCGCCAGATTGCTGTGCCGATCGCCGCAACCGCGGCGAAAGAATGACGTATTTCGTCGCCCCCCGCATTTGCCGGATTTCCGCCCCGTTCCGGCTTCGCTAGAAAGGGCGTCAGGCCGGCCTTTGCCGGGACAGCGGACGATACAGCAAGGGGTCTGGGACGCGGGATGGGCAGTTATCTTGATCGCGCACGCTTTTTGCGGGGCATCCGGCGCTGGCGCCGGCTGGCCCGGCTGGCCGAAAGCACCGATCTTGCGGACCTGCGCGCCCAGCGAAACCAGGCGCGCGAGCTCCGCCATCACCTGGACCGGCTGATCCACGTGGCCGACGGGCGCCTGGCGCTGCCCGCCATCGGCACCAGCGCCTTCCCCCGCCCCCACGGCACCGACTGGGCCTGGCGGCCCGAGGCTTGGCGCGGCCCGCTGGGCCGGATGGGCCTGGCGGCGGTGCCCACAAAGGCACAGATCGGCCAGGAACTGACGGTTTTCCACGACTGCACCCATTCCGAACTGACCCTGCGCCAGCTGCGCAACCGGCGCGAGGAAGACCTTGCGCCCTTTGCCCTGCGCATGGATGTCTTCCGGTTCGACGGGTCCTTCCTGTCGCTGGTGCTGGACCTGCCGCAGGCCGCCGTTCAGGGGCTGACGCGCGACCACCTGGTCCGCCTGGCGACGCTGGTCGAGACCGAAAAGCCGATCGAGATCTTTGCCCGGCTGAACGTCCAGCACGGGCCCAACACCGAACAGATCGTGCGGGAACTGCCGCTGAACCAGAAAGAGGTCGTGGTTGAATTCGACCTGGCCTATTCCGAACTGAACGAAAAGCGCGTCGAACGGGCCTGGATCGACCTGATCTTCGAAGGCCCCGAGATGAACCAGGTGGTTCTGCGCGACCTGACCCTGGCCCGGCTGCCCCGGGCCGCGCTTTAGACCGACCGGAGGATCCCATGGAACTCAGCGAAACCGTCCTGCGCAACGCGGTCTGGGAAGGCCGGCTGACCAGCGCTTCGGCGTCCGAACCGGCGGTCAGCGTGACCTGGCTGGACCGGCCGGTCGAGGGGATCGACCTGACGCCCGAGGGCGACGGGCGCTGGCGCCTGCGCGTGCCGGTCCCGACCGAGGCGGTAGCCGACGGGGTGCAGACCTTTGTCATCGCGGATGCGGCCAGCGGCACGCGGCTGGCCAGCTTCACGCTGATCGCCGGCGCCCCCGCCGCCGATGACATCAGGGCCGAGATCGAACTGCTGCGCGCCGAACTCGACATGCTGAAAAGCGCCTTCCGCCGCCATTGCGTGGAAACCGCCTGAACCGCCTTTTCGACATCCGGACATGAAAAAGCCCACCCCGCGCGGGGTGGGCTCTTGATGGTGATGCCGAAGGGAAGACCTTCGACAGGGTGGGGGCGCGGGGTGGGCGGACCCACCCCTGCCGTCACTGGTCGTCCGGCTGGAAGGCCGACAGACCCTTGAGGATGTCGATCGCGTAAGCCAGCTGATAGTCGTCCTGGCGCCGCTCGGCCGCGGCTTCCGCCTTGGCCTGGTCTTCCTCGATCTGCTTGATCTCGTCCTCGGTCAGGCTGTCGTTGGACAGGCGGCCGCGCAGGTCGGCCTCGGACCGGGTGCGCGGGCTCGTGGCGTCTTCCTCTTCCTCGGCATTCGGGTTCGGACGCGGTTGTTCCACAACGATGTCCGGCGACACGCCCAGGTTCTGGATCGACCGACCCGACGGCGTGTAATAACGCGCCGTGGTCAGGCGCATCGCGCCGTCGGACCGCAGCGGCATCACCGTCTGCACCGATCCCTTGCCAAAGCTCTTGGTGCCCACGACGATCGCCCGGCGATGATCCTTCAGCGCGCCGGCGACGATTTCCGACGCCGAGGCGGACCCGCCGTTGATCAGCACAACGATCGGCTTGCCGTCGATCAGGTCCCCGGGTTCCGCGTTGAACCGTTCGCCATCCTCCGGATGCCGGCCACGGGTCGACACGATCTCTCCCTTGTCGAGAAAGGCATCGGCCACCTTGATCGCCTGGTTCAGCAACCCGCCCGGGTTGTTGCGCAGGTCCAGCACGACGCCGTTGATCTTGTCCAGGCCGCCGGCCGCGTCGATCTGTTCCTTCAGCCCCTCTTCGAGGTTCGGATAGGTCTGGTCGTTGAACGTGGTCACCCGCATGACGACGCTGTCGCCTTCGGTGCGCGCCCGCACGGCGGTCAGCTTGATCGTGTCGCGGATCATCGACACGTCAAAGGGTTCGTCCACGCCTTCGCGCACCACGGTGATGATGATTTCCGATCCCACCGGCCCGCGCATCAGGTCGACCGCGCTGTCCAGCGTCAGGCCCAGAACGCTTTCACCGTCCACATGGGT
This sequence comes from Marinibacterium anthonyi, assembly GCA_003217735.2. GTDB lineage: Bacteria > Pseudomonadota > Alphaproteobacteria > Rhodobacterales > Rhodobacteraceae > Marinibacterium > Marinibacterium anthonyi. The sequence continues at coordinate 5,537,724 of CP031585.1, forward strand.
GATGTAGTCGCCGGATTCGATCCCGGCCTCGGCCGCAGGCGTGCCGTCGATGGGCGACACCACCTTCACGAAACCCTCTTCCTGGGTCACTTCGATGCCCAGGCCGCCGAATTCGCCCCGCGTCTGCACGCGCATGGCGGCGGCGTCATCGGGCGACAGGTAGCTGGAATGCGGATCGAGCGAGGTCAGCATCCCGTCGATGGCAGCTTCGATCAGCTCCCCAGGATCGACTTCCTCGACATACTGGGCCCGGATCCGCTCGAAGATGTCGCCGAACAGGTCGAGCTGTTCATAGACGCTGGCATTGCGTTCGCTTTCCTGCGCCAGCAATGGCCCCGCGATCTGTGTCGTGGCGACGATCCCGGCGAGTGTCCCGCCGACCGCCACCATCAAAAATTTCTTCATGTCCTATCCATCCTGTTCGGTCCGGAACCACGACTCGGGGTCCACCGTCTGCCCGTTTTCCCTGACCTCTATGTAAAGCGTTTCTGTCCGCTCGTTTCCAGACCCCTCACCACCTGTTGACACGATCTCGCCGGTGGCGGGGTCCGAGCCGCCCATAAGCCCGACGGGCGTGCCCGGCGGCAGCACTTCTCCGGCCTCTCCGAAAACCTGGTCGAGCCCCGAGAAAATGAAAAGCGTATCGGCCTGCGGTTCCAGGATCACCACCTTGCCCAGGTCCAGCAGCGGCCCCAGGTAGCGGATCGTCGCCGCCGTGGGCGCGACCACCAGCGCGCGGGGCCGGGTCGCCACGATGATGCCGTCGCGCGTGATGCCCGCCGCATCGGCCTGCCCGGCCTTGTGCAGCAGCAGGCCCTGGACCGGCAGGGGCAGTTCCCCCTTCAGCCCGCTGATGTCGGCATCGGTGCGCGGGATCTCTCCCTCGACCGTTTCCGACAGGCCCGATGCAAAGCCGTCCAGCGTTTCGGTGGAACTGATCAGGATCGCGGTGCGCACCGGGTCGGCGGTGAAGCGGCGCGGCAGGTCGGTGCGGTCGGCGATCGCCTGGCTCAGCGCGGCGCGGGCCTGCTGGACGCCGGCCAGCCCGTCGGCCAGGCGTTTTACCGCGGTCTCCTGCAGCAGGCGCAGGTCGCGCACATCGGTCAGATCCTCGCGCAGTTTCTCGGCCTGGGCGTTCAGCCCCGGCGTGACCTCGGCCATGATCATCCCCGACCGGGCCGCGCCCAGCGGGCCCGAGGGATGCAGCATCAGCACGGGCGGCGGCGCGGTGCCGATGCTTTCCAGCACGCCGAGCAATTGCGAAATGTCATCTTCGCGCGACGTCAGCTGCGCGGTCAGCCGCGCCTCTTCCAGCGCGGCGCGGCGCAGCCCGTCGCGCATCGCGGCAAGCCCGGCCTCGAAGGCCTGCACGGTCTGGGTCAGCGCCGCCACCTGGTCGTTGGCGGTCACCGCGCCCTGCAGCGACAGCGTGGCGTCCTCCAGCTGCCGGGCCGCCGCGCGCGCCGCCTCGGCCGGGTCCGCGGCCCTTGCGGGCTGGGCCAGCGACAGCGCAATCAGGACGGCGGCGCCGAAACGGATCATGCGATAAGGCTCTCTCCGGTCATCTCGTCGGGCAGGGGCAGGTCCATCAGCTGCAGAAGCGTCGGCGCCACGTCGGCCAGCCGTCCTTTGCGCAGGGTCGCGCCTTCGGGCCCGCCGAACAGGATCACCGGCACCGGGTTGGTGGTATGCGCCGTGTGCGGCCCGCCGGTTTCCGGATCGACCATGGTTTCGCAATTGCCATGGTCCGCGATCACCAGCATGGCACCGCCAGCCTTCTCCAGCGCCGCGATGACCTGGCCCAACCCGTCGTCCACCGCCTCGCAGGCCTTGATCGCGGCCTGAAGATCGCCGGTATGGCCCACCATGTCGGGGTTGGCAAAGTTGGTGACGATCAGGTCATAGCCCTTCCCGATCGCCTCGACGAATTTCGCGGCCACCTCGGGTTCCGACATCTCGGGCTGCAGGTCATAGGTGGCGACCTTGGGCGATTTCGGCATGAACCGGTCCTCGCCCTCGGCGGGCGTCTCGACGCCGCCGTTGAGGAAGAAGGTCACGTGCGGATATTTCTCGGTCTCGGCCAGGCGGAACTGGGTCTTGTGGTGGCGCGCCACCCAGGCCCCCAGGGTATTGACGATCTTCGCCTTGGGATAGGCGGTGGTCATGTAGGTGCTGTGGGTGTCGGAATATTCCACCATCCCCAGCAGCGCGGCCAGGTCCGGGCGCGGCCCGGTGTCGAACCCGTCGAAATCGGGCTGGGCGATGGCGGCCAGGATCTCGCGCGCGCGGTCGGCGCGGAAGTTCAGGCAGAACAGCCCGTCTGCCTCGCCGAAGCCCTGGTAATCGCCGATCACGGTGGGCTTTATGAACTCGTCGGTCTCGCCCCGGGCATAGGCCCTGGCCACCGCCTCGGCAGCGGTGGCGGCATGGTCCTCGGCTTCGCCGCGCACGATGGCGGTGAACGCGGTCGACACCCGGTCCCACCGGTTGTCCCGGTCCATGGCAAAGTAGCGGCCGATCACGGTGGCCACCGCCGCGCCTTCGGGCAGCCGGTCAGTCAGGTCGGCGATGAAGATATCGGCGGATTTCGGCGCCACGTCGCGGCCGTCGGTGATGGCATGGATCAGCACCGGCACCCCGGCATCGGTTACGGCCTTGGCTGCGGCGACCATGTGATCGATATGCCCGTGCACGCCGCCATCCGACACGACGCCGAACAGGTGCGCGGTGCCGTCGGTTTCCTTGATCTTCGCGATAAAGTCGTTCAGCGGCCCGTTCTTGAAGAAACTGCCATCCTCGATGGCCAGTTCGATCTGGCCCAGGTCCATGGCCACGACCCGCCCGGCCCCGATATTCATGTGCCCGACCTCGGAATTCCCCATCTGGCCGGATGGCAGGCCGACATCGGGCCCATGGGTGACCAGCGTCGCATGCGGGCAGGTCTGCATCAGGTGGTCGATGTTGGGCGTCTTCGCCAGGTAGGGCGCGTTGGCCGATGTGTCTTCGGACAGGCCCCATCCATCGAGGATGCAAAGGACGACGGGTTTCGGCGTGGTCATGGGGCAATGCTCCGGATAGCGCGTCTCGGGGCGTTCTAGCGCGCTGCCAAGGCGGGGAAAACCGCTTTCCTCGGTCAGGTGGCATGGGGGCGCTGCCCCCGTCCGCCGCTGGCGGACTCCCCCGGAGGTATTTGGGCCAAGAAGAAGACAGGAGCGCCGTGCTTCTGCTTCTTTCTCTTGAAAAATACCCGGAGACAGGCAGCCACGGGCGTGACGATCAAGAAGCGGGCTCTTTGCCCCAGTCCTCGCCCATCATCTCGCGCAGGCGCGATGCGGTGCGTTCGAATTCGAAAGCGCCGTCGCCTTCCAGGTAAAGCATCTCGGGCTCGGCCTGGGCGGAACAGATCAGCCGGACCTTCGCTTCGTACAGCGCGTCGATCAGCGTGACGAAGCGCTTGGCCTCGTTGAAGTTCGACCGCGACAGGCTGGGGACGTCCTCGAGTACCAGGACCTTTACCGCTTCGGCGATCGCCAGGTAATCGCCGGGGCCCAGCATCTTGCCGCAGAGGTCGTAGAACCGCGCCCGGGCGACGCCGTTGCGATACGCGGGCAGTTCGACCTCGCGGCCCTTCACGTGCAGGATCAGGGGGTCGGCCGGGCCGCCGGTCAGGTCTTCCCAGACCTCGCGGATGCGGGCGCGGGTGTCGGCGTTGACGGGGGTGAAATAGGTGGGCGCGCCCTCAAGCCGGTTCTGGCGGTAATCGGTCTCGCTGATCAGCTCGTCCACCACCATCCGTTCCTTGATGAGCGCGATGAAGGGCAGGAACAGCTGGCGGTTCAGGCCGTCCTTGTAAAGGTCGTCGGGCACCCGGTTCGACGTCGTCACCACCACGACGCCCGCATCGAAGAGCTTTTGGAACAGCCGTCCAACGATCATCGCATCGGTGATGTCGGTGATCTGCATCTCGTCGAAGGCAAGGCAGCGGACCTGGGCGGCCACAGCCTCGGCCACCTCTTCCAGGGGATCCTGGACCTTGCGCTGGCGGGCGGCGTGCATGGCGGAGTGGATTTCCTGCATGAAGGCATGGAAATGCACCCGGCGGCGGGGGATGTCGCCCAGCGAATCCACGAACAGGTCCATCAGCATCGACTTGCCGCGCCCGACCCCGCCCCACAGGTACAACCCCTTCGGCGGCTCGGGCGGCTTGCGGAAAAGTCCGCGCTTTTGCGGTTGCATCAGCCCCGCCCGGATCCGGTCGAAGTCCGGCAGCACGCGGCGCTGCGCGTCGTCGGGGCGGATGGTGCCGGCCTGGATCCCGGCCTCGTACAGAGACGTCATGTCGGTCATGAAGCCTGACCTAGCCAAAGCGCCGGCGGATTGGAAGCGCCGCCGTGACGGTGTCTGTGCCATGGCGTCACGCTGTGGCTTGCGCGAACCGGCGGGGGGGATATGGTCGCCCGGCAATTGCCCCGTAAGGATCAGGTCATGTCCCGTTCGTCTTCGCTGATCACGCCGGTCCTGGTGACCGGGTGCCTGATCACGCTTGTCAGTTTCGCCATCCGGGCGTCGTTCGGGGTGTTCCAGATCCCCATCGCCGATGAATTCGGCTGGGCGCGGTCGGAATTCTCGCTGGCGCTGGCGTTCCAGAACCTGGCCTGGGGGATCGGGCAGCCGATATTCGGCGCCGTCGCCGAGAAGATCGGCGAGCGCAAGGCCGTGGTGATGGGGATCTTCATCTATGCGCTGGGACTGGTGTTGTCGTCGTATTCGGTGACGCCGGTGGGGCACCAGACCTGGAACTGGCTGATCGGGTTCGGCATTGCCGGCACCGGTTTCGGCATCATCCTGGCCATCGTCGGCCGCGCCGCCAGCCCCGAGCATCGGTCCATGGCCATGGCGATCGCCACGGCCGCCGGCAGCGCCGGGCAGGTGCTGGGGGCGCCGGTGGCGGAATGGCTGCTGGGCATGATGCACTGGTCGTCGGTCTTCATGGTCTTTGCCGGGGCGATGCTGCTGCTGCTGTTCCTGGTACCGGGGCTGAAGGCGCCGGAGCGGCCCGAGGGCCCCGAGATCGACGAGACCATGGGACAGATCCTGGGCCGCGCGCTGCGGGATCCGTCCTTTACCCTGATCTTCCTGGGGTTTTTCAGCTGCGGCTATCAGCTGGGCTTCATCACCGCCCACTTCCCGGCACTGGTGACCGAGATGTGCGGGCCCATCGCGCCCGGCGGCCTGCTGCACGGGCTGGGGGTGACTTCGACCTCGGCGCTGGGGGCGGTGGCGATTTCGCTGATCGGCCTGGCCAACGTGGTGGGGACGCTGCTGGCGGGCTGGGCGGGCAACCATTTCCCCAAGAAATACCTGCTGGCCGGGATCTATGTCGGCCGGGCGCTGTTTTCGGCGCTGTTCATCCTGTTCCCGATCACCCCGGGCACGGTTCTGCTGTTTTCCGTCGGCATGGGGTCGCTGTGGCTGGCCACGGTGCCGCTGACCTCGGGGCTGGTGGGGCTGATCTATGGCATGCGCTACATGGGCACGCTGTACGGGCTGGTGTTCTTCAGCCACCAGCTGGGGTCCTTCCTGGGGATCTGGCTGGGCGGGCGGATGTATGACGCTTACGGCGATTACACCCTGGTCTGGTGGTTCGGTGTCGCGATCGGCGTGTTTTCCGCCATCGTGCACCTGCCGGTGCGGGAAAAGCCCCTGGCGCGGCCGGTGGCGGCCTGAGGCAGCCACCGGCTGCCCGAGGCCTTGCGGCGCCTCAGGCGTCGGCAAGCGTGGCGCGCAGGGCGGCGAGAACGCCGGCCGTATGGGTGTAGGCCAGCCCGTGGCCGGCGCCGTCGACGACCTCCTGGCGGGCGTCGCGGCTCCATTCCGTCAGCCGGCCCATGGCCGAAAGCGGCACGACGGTGTCGTCCCGGCCCCAGATCGCGATGACCGGCACGCCCTTGTCGCGCAGGGCGCGGTGATCGGATTCGAAATCTTCGGACAGGATGCCGCGCAGGCTGGACAGGACCGCCGGGATGAACCCCCGGAACGACAATTCCTCCTGCTGGCGGTCGACGATGTCGTGGACCGACGACGGCAGGTCCCGCTCGGCCTCGGTCGCGCGGATATGCTGGTCGGGGAAGACGGCGAGCATCAGCCAGTCGCCGATCACCGGCGTGTCGCGGATGAACCGGACCATGGGCCCGATGTGCAGCCCGGTGCCGGCGGGCGCCAGCAGGATCAGCCGCCGGATCCGGTCGGGCCTTTGCGCGGCATAGGCCGTGGCGATGGCGCCGCCCATGGAATAGCCGCACAGCGTGATGTCTTCGGTGATGCCTTCGTGGTCCAGCAGGTCCTGCAGCTGGGTGAGGAAGAACGTCCGGTCCTGCCGGCCCTTCGGCCGGTCGGAATAGCCGCGCCCGTACAGGTCATAGGTCAGCACCCGGTATCCCCAGCCGGCAAGCCCCCGCGCCACGGCGCGCCAGACGAAGGACGGGGTGGTCAGCCCGTGGATGCAGACGACGACGGGCCCGCGCAGCGGACCCGTCCATTGGTAATGCGTGACGCCCTGGCTGAGCTCGGCGAAATCGCCCTCGGCGCCGCGTCGTGCCCCGGCATCCATCGGTTGGCGGGTCGCCTCGCGCAGCAGCGGCCAGGCGATCAGCGCCAGGATGGCGGCCAGAAGCAGCCAGCCGATCATCAGGCGGTCCAGCGATCGAGGATGTAGCGCGCCGTCATCAGGTCCAGGTGCGCGCCGCCGCCGTTCTTGAACAGCGTGATCTCGTCACGCGTGCCCCGGACAAAGCTGTCGAGGTCGTAGTAATCGGCGCGCACGTGATCCCTTGTGATCACACCCTGCTCAAGCGGTATCTTCAGCTCGCCGATATGGCCAAGCGTGGTGTCGTGGCTGTCGACATAAACCGTCGAGCGCAGCAGCGCGGCATCGTCGGCCTCGCGCATGTCGGGGCGGTAGGCGCCGATCAGGTTGACGTGCTGGCCGGGGCGCAGCCACTCGCCCTTCAACAGCGGTTCGGTCGTCATGGTGGCGCCCAGCACGATGTCGGCGCCGGCGACGGCGGCGGGCAGGTCGGTGGCGACCGAGACGCCCCGGTAACGGGCGGCGAGGGTTTCCGCCCGGGCGGCGGTGCGGTTCCAGACGGTGAAGTTCGCGCCGGGGAACCCGGCCGAAAACGCCTCGATCAGGGTGCCGGACACGGTGCCGGCGCCCATGATCAGGATCTCGTGCACCTCTTCGGGGGCCAGCAGCAGCGCGGCCAGCAGGCTGTCGCCGGCGGTCTTCCACTTGGTCACCAGGTGAAAGTCGATCAGCGCCGACAGATAGCCGTCGGTGTCGTCATACAGCGTGACCGACCCGTTGACCGACGGCTTGCCGGCCGCGGCATTGCCCGGAAAAATCGTCGCGGTCTTGACCAGCTGGCCCAACCCGTCGATCCAGGCGGCGCGCGACAGCAGCGTGTCGGGATCGCGATACAGGAACGTGTCGCCGATTTCGGCCTTGGGCAGGGTGTGGCCCTTGGCCAGGGCTTCGGTCAGGTCCAGCCAGTCAAGCCGGGCTTCGCCTGCGTCGAATGGAATGATCGTGGGGGTCATGCGGCCTCTTCTTCAGTCAGCAATCCGTGGGAAACCAGGCAGTCGGCCCAGCCGTCGGGTCCGGTGAAGAGATGGGTCTGCCAGCCGCGCACCTGGGCCGCGGCGATGTTGTCGGGACGATCATCGGCGAACAGCAGGTTGCGCGGGGCGATACCGCAATCGTCTTCCACCATGCGATAGATCTGCGGGTCGGGCTTGGTGACCTTCATGTGCCCCGAGATGTACTTGCGGTCGAATTCGTCCAGGAACGGGTAATGGGTCAGCGCGTAGTCAAAGCTTTCGATCCCGAAGTTGGTCAGCGAAAACACCGGGGTCCCCTTGGACCGCAGGGCGCGCAACAGCCGGACGGAGCGGGCGATTTCGGGCTGCGCCATCTCGATCCAGCGGTCATGCCACATGCGGATCTCTGTTTGCCAGTCGGGGTATTCCTCGGCCGTGGCGTAGACGGTGTCGGTGAAATGCTGGCCCTGGTCCACCTTGTCGTTCATCGCGTGCAGGTCCACCGCCTCGAACATGGCGCGGCGGCGGTCCTCGCCGATTTCGCTGTCGTAGAACCGTTCCGGTTGCCATTCGATCAGCACGTTGCCGATGTCGAAGATGACGGCTTCTGGTCGCATTGCTCTGCCCCTTGCGTGGTCAAAAATCTCGTGGAGATTTTTGGCAAATTTCTTTGAAAGAAATTTGGGGCGCAAGGGGCGGAAGCGGGAAGCCGCCATTCGGGTCCGGTATCAGCCGAACAGCGCCTCGGCGTGGAAGGCGACATGCTCTTCCATGAAGCTCGACACGAAGAAGTAGCTGTGATCATACCCCTTCTGCAGGCGGAACACGGCCGGCTGCCGGTGCGAGGCGATGGCGTCGGCCATGATCTCGGGGCGCAGCAGGTCGATGAACTGGTCGGTCGACCCGGTATCCATCAGCACCGGCCCGTCGAACCCCTTCTCGCGCATCAGGTGCGACGCGTCGTGCTTGGCCCATGCGGTTTCGGTGCCGCCCAGGTAGGCGGTCAGCTGCTTGCGGCCCCAGTCCGACCCCATCGGATTGCAGATCGGCGAGAAGGCCGAGACCGACTTGAACCGGCCGGGCGTGTTCATCGCGATGGTCAGCGCGCCGTGGCCGCCCATGGAATGGCCGGTGATCGACTGGCGTTCCATGTCCAGCGGGAATTCCCCGGCCACCAGCGCGGGCAGCTCGTCGACCACGTAATCCCACATCTTGAAATGCTTCGCCCAGGGATCCTGGGTGGCGTTCACGTAGAACCCGGCGCCCTTGCCCAGGTCATAGGCATCGTCGTCGGCCACGTCGTCGCCGCGCGGCGAGGTGTCGGGAAAGATCAGCGCGATGCCCTGTTCGGCGGCCCAGGCCTGGGCGCCGGCCTTGGTCATGGCGTTTTCATGGGTGCAGGTCAGACCCGACAGGTACCACAGCAGCGGCACCGGGCCGTCCTTGGCGTCCTCGGGCAGGAACAGACCAAAGGTCATGTCGCAATTGCAGGCGGCGGAGCTGTGCGTATAGACCCCCTGGGTGCCGCCGAAGCTTCTGTTTTCGGATACGGTTTCCATGATTCCTCCCCTTGGGACTATGTCGTGTCGCGCCCGTACCTAACCGCAGGGCAGCCACCGGTAAAGGCGGACGAAAGGCGCAGGTCTCAGCCCCCGACCCAGGCGATGACCAGCGGCACGGTGAGGATGCTGACGGTGGTCGATATCAGGATGGCGGCCGATGCCCGCTGCGGCGCGATCCCGTAATGCTGGGCCAGCATGAAGACGTTGCCCGCCACCGGCAGCGACGCCGCCGAGATCGTGACCATCGCCGCGAAAGGATCCACCGGGAACAGCCACAGCACGCCGATCGCCACGAACAGCGGATGCAGGATCAGCTTGCAGGTGCTCAGCCAGCCCGCGATCGCCACCCGTTCCGCCGATTTGCCCGCCAGCGACGCACCGATCGCGAACAGCGCGCCGGGTGTGGCCGAGGCGCCCAGCATCACCAGGAATTCGTCCATCGGCCGCGGGATCGGAATATCCAGCGCCGACCAGCCCAGCCCCGCCACGATCGACACGATCATCGGGTTCTTCAGCAGCCCCAGCCCGATCTGCCCGAAGGTGGCCAGCGACAGCCGGCCGGTGCGGCCCGCGTTGACCAGGATGACGATCAGGCTGGAAAACACGATCAGATCGACGGTCAGCACCAGCATGTTGGGCCCGATCGCCCCTTCGCCGAACAGGGTTATGAACATCGGCAGGCCCAGGAACCCGACGTTGCCGATCGCCGCGCATTGCGCCTCGACCGCGGCGGTCTGCATGTTCAGCCCGCGCAGGAAAGCCACGCCGGTGGCGATCGCGTAGACGGTCGCCGTGCCGCACAGGTAGCCCAGCACAAGGTTCCAGTTGATCACGTCGGCCAGCGACAGCGAGGCCGAAAACCGGAACAGCATCGCCGAAAGCGCGAAGAAGAAGACGAACTTGGTCAGGTAGCCGGTCGCCTCGGGCGTAAAGAAGCGCGTCCGCCCGGCGATGAACCCGACGCCGATGATCGCAAAAAAGGGAAGGGTTCTCAGGAAGATCTCGACCATGTGCGCAGGCGTAGCGAAGCCTTGGGATCACCGCAAGTGACCTCGATCATGCACAAGTGAACGATCCATCGGTCACATCCCGTTCGCCGCAGCGGCATGCAGGTGCAAGTGCGCTTGTCCCAACTGAACCGGTCGGTTTATGATCCGTGCGGGATATCGAAGGGACATGAAATGGGTGACACCACCTCTGTGGTGCGCACGGGCCGCAAGTTCGACCAGGTCCTTGCCGGCGCGCGCGAGGTGTTCATGGCGGACGGTTTCGAAGGGGCCAGCGTCGATGACATCGCGAAGGCGGCCGGCGTATCGAAGGCGACGCTCTACAGCTATTTCCCGGACAAGCGGCTGTTGTTCATGGAAGTCGCCAAGCACGAATGCCACCGCATGGCCGAGGAAACCGAGGCCCGGATCGACAGTACCAAGCCCGTGCCCGAAGTCCTGACGCTTGCCGCGGTCGAGATCGTGACCTTCCTGACATCGGCCTTCGGACAGCAGATCCACCGAATCTGCGTGGCCGAAGCCGAACGCTTTCCCGAACTGGGCCGCGCCTTTTATGAAAACGGCCCCGAACGCGGCCGCGAACGGCTGGCGGTCTACCTGCGCAAAATGGTCAGCGCCGGCGAAATGGTGATCGAGGACGTGCCGCTCGCGGCCGAACAATTCTCGGAACTCTGCAAGTGCCGGCTCTGGACCCGGGCGGTTTTCGGCGTGCAGACCGATTTCACCCGGGACGAGATCCGCTTTGTCGCGACCGAGGCGGTCAAGACCTTCCTGGCCCGCTACGGCGCCTGCAAGGCGTGATGCCCGCCGACGCTCGCCACCGCGCGCGCCTGCTGCTTCTTTCTCTTGATAAATACCCGGCCCGACACCGGCCACACGCGGGCCTTCGGTCAGTCCAGCCGCCGCACCAGAAGCTGGTTGCTGTCGTCGCGCCGGGTCTCCAGCGTCTTGATGGCGCGGATCAGGTCCGACAGCTTGCGCTTGCCATAGGATCGCGTGTCGAAATCCGGGTTGGACGCGGTGATGAACTGGCCGATGGGGCCAAGCGCGTACCAGTCGTCTTCCTGTTCGATCGTGTCCATCGCGCGGTGCACCAGGTCGCGCACCTCGTTCAGCGACCGCTGGGTCTTGGGCGCCTCGTCGGCGGGCTTTTCCGTATCCGACCCGATGTTTTCCAGAAAGATGAACCGCTTGCAGGCCTTCCGGAAGGCCTCGGGCGTGTTCATCTTGCCCATCCCGTAGACGTCCAGCCCCTGTTCGCGCAGGCGTGACGCCAGGCGGGTGAAATCGCTGTCCGACGACACCAGCGCGAACCCGTCGAATCGGGCGGTGTGCATCAGGTCCATCGCGTCGATCACCAGCGCGATGTCGGATGCGTTCTTGCCCACGGTGTTGGCCGGCTGGTGATGCGGCACCAGCCCGAATTCGGCCTGCACCTTGGACCAGCCCGCCATCTGCTGGCTGGAAAAATCCCCGTAGCAGCGCCGGACCGACGCCTCGCCCAGACGGGCGATTTCATCAAAGATCGCCTTGGCATACTTGGGCGACGTGTTGTCGGCGTCGATCAGGACGGCGAGAAGCGGGGTGTCTGAGCGTTCGTTCATCGGGTCTCTCTATGCGGTCCTGCGCCGGCGGGCCAGAGCGTTGCGTTAATCGAAGTGATTTCGTCGCAACCGCTTGACCCAAATCAAAGCAATGCCAACCTGTGATGATAGATTAACAGGAAGTTAAGCCCAGGAGGCTACCATGTTCGAATCCATTGTCGTTGGTGTGGACGGTTCCGAAGCGTCGGAAAAGGCGATCCGCATCGCCTGCGATCTGGCGCAGAAATACAAGGCCGGACTGCACCTGGTACACAGCCCGCAGCCCGAGACCGCGGTTTATGCCACTGCTGCCGTTGCCGGATTCCCCGCCGTTGCCGAGATGCCGACTCAGGAAGAACTGGATCAGGCCGGTGAAGAAGTGATGAAGCTGGCCCTGGCCACCGCCGCCGAGGCCGGTCAGCCCGATGTCCAGACGCACATGCTGCGCGGCGATCCGGCCGATCAGCTGATCGATTGCGCCGAACGGGTCGGCGCCGACCTGATCGTCACCGGCCGCCGTGGCCTGGGCAATCTGGCCGGGATCGTTCTGGGGTCCACCTCGCAAAGGATCGCCCATCACGCGAAATGCGCCGTTCTGACCGTCGTCTGATGGTCTGACACGGCACGATATACCGCGTCGCTCCGGGGCAGGGTAGGTGGCGCGGGTCAGGCAAGGTCCGGTTGCGCATGGGGGTGCAATCCGGGCCTTGTCATTTTCAGGGGGCGGTTTGCGGCCCCGTCACTTGGGCGGATTACTTGCGATAAACCGAATGGCAGGCCTTGCAGGCGCCGCCGATCTGACCCATCGCCGGCCCGATCGATGCCTGGTCGGTGATCGATCCGGCCGCGGCGGTGGCCGCGGTTTCCAGGTCCATCGCCTTGGATGTGAAATCGTCCCACTGGGTCCAGATGATGGGTTTCGCTTCCGAGGCCGGATCGTCTTCCTGCGGTTCGAATTTCGCCGGGATCTCCAGCGCGGCCTTGGCCATCGTGTCGGCGGCGGCCTGCGCGGCATCGGCGTCGAAGGCCGTCGCGCCCTTGGCCATGTCGCCCAGGATCTTGGTCTGGGCCCCGATGGTCTTCATCAGGTCCATCCGCGCCTGCACGGTCGGGTTCGATGCATCGGCGGCCTGGCTGTCGATGGCGGGCGCGATGGCGAGGAGGGCTGCGAAGGCGCTCGTCAGGGCGAGCGCGGTAACGTTGCGATTCATTAAGGCTGTCCTCATTGTTCCAGACATTCTGTTTCCAGACGGGCCGAGAATGCGAAGATTCGTGTGACACTTCCACGATTTACGCGGCTGCTGTCGCAACTGTGATCACGGAACGGTGAATCTCGACTCGGCAGGCCGACTCGCTGTACACAATGAGAACATTGTGTGAACAAACGTGCTGCCGCATGCCCAATCGCCGTATCCTTTCGCTCTGGTTCCCCCGCCTTGGCGCGGAGCGGTTGATGCGTGTCGCGCGCGGCACGCTGGATGTGCCGCTGGCCGTGGTGGAGGAAACCGCCAACATGCAGGTGGTGACCTCGGTCAATGCCGCCGCCCATGCCGCCGGGATCCGGGTGGGTCAGCCGGTGCGCGATGCCCATGCCATGTGCGCCACGCTGCTGACCCGGTCGCGCAATGCCCCGGCCGAGGCCGCGTTTTTGGCCGCGCTGCGCCGCTGGGCCGGCAAGTTCAGCCCCTGGGTCGCCGAAGAAGCGCCGGATGGGCTGGTCATCGACCTGTCGGGCTGCGCGCATCTGTTCGGCGGGGAAGACGCCCTGATGCAGGTGGTCGAGGAGGATTGCGCCGACATGGGCCTGTCGGTGCGGCTGGGCCTGGGCGACACCCTGGGCGCGGCCTGGGCGCTGGCGCGCTACACGGGCGTGGCGCCGGCGGCGGTTCGGTCGGGCGATGCAATCCAGCAGGAGGCGCGGGCGACGCGGGCGCGGGCCTCGCGCCGCAAGCACTGGACCGGGGGCGGGGCGGCGGCGCCGGTGACGGGCGGTCGGGCGGCCACCGGGAGGATCGCGGCGCCGGGGCAGGGGTATGGCGCGCTTGGCCCGCTGCCCATCGCGGCGCTCAGGTTGGACGAGGCGACGGTGACGCAGCTGGGGCGGCTGGGGTTGCGGCGGATCGGCGACCTTCTCGGTCAGCCCCGGGCGGGGCTGGCGCGGCGCTTCGGGACGGGTTTGGTGCTGCGGCTGGACCAGGCGATGGGATCCGCGCCCGAGCCGGTGTCGCCCGCCGCCGCGCCGTTTCATTTTGTCGTGCGGATGACCTTCCCCGACCCGATCGGGCTGATGGAGGACCTGCTGGCCGCCGTCGACCGGATGCTGCCCCGCTTGGCCGAGCGGCTGGAACAGAAGGGCCGCGGCATGCGCCGCCTGCGGCTGGAGGCGCACCGGACCGACCAGGCGGCGGAGGTGGTGGAGGTGGGCTTTGCCCGGCCCACCCGCGCGCCGCACCAGGTGCGGCCGCTGGTCGAGATGAAGCTGGACGGGATCGACGCGGGTTTTGGCATCGACATGCTGCGGCTGGAGGCGGTGGAGACCGAGCCGATCCATGACCGCGAGATGGTGGGCCACCTGGGCGCGGGCGCGGCGGTGCGGGCGCGGCTGGCGGGCAATACCGGGCTGGACGACCTGATCGCGCGGCTGGGCGCGCGGGTGGGGCTGGAGGCGATCACGCGGCGGCATCCGGTGTCCAGCCACATCCCCGAGAAGACCGCGCAGGTGATGGCGGCGGCCTGGTCCGAGCCGGCGCGGGACTGGCCGGCGCCCGAACGGGCGCGGCCGCTGGTGATGTGGCGGCCCGAGCCGGTGATGGCGCCGGACCGGCCGGCGGTGCCGGAGAGGTTCCGCTGGCGGGGGCGGGACTGGGCGCTGGAGGTGGCGGCGGGGCCGGAGAGGATCGCGCCGGAATGGTGGCTGGACGATCCGGAGTGGCGCAGCGGGGTCAGGGATTACTGGATGGTGACCACCGGGGCGGGGGAGAGGCTGTGGCTGTTCTATGCCCATGGCGGGGCGATGTCTTCGGGGTGGTTCTGCCAGGGGAAATTCGCCTGAGGAGGGCCGGCGGGGGAAAGCTGTCCCACGCGTGGGACATTTTCAGGGTGAGGGATTTCAAGGGGTTACAGAGGCGGATTAACCGGGCGTTAGGGATTGGGGGGTGTTGAGGTTGGGATGATGCCGTAAGACGAAACAGGTATTTCGCGGCCTGACGGCATTTCGCGCAACGTGTCTCTGTCCGGTACGCGCGGAAATAGATCGTTCGCCCAATTCAGCGCCAGAGCCCACAACGCGGGACAAGGTGCGCTTTGGCCGCGCTTGTTCGAACGACCGCTTTGGTGCACGCAGGATCGACGTCAGTTCTGCCGAGATACTGTGAAAGTCGCCTGCAAAGCCGAAGGTGCGACCATGGCATTTGAATTAGAGTTTTCCATCGCTGCGCTGACCGTACCGGCGAGGCGGCACATCCGGGTATTTCAGGTCCACCAGTTTCTCGATCGTTTTGCGATGGGTTTGACGGTTGCCGTTGTCGCATTGGCCTTGACCGATCGTGGCATGGACCTCTTCCAGATATCGATGCTCTTTGGGGTCTACTCAATTACGACCATGGCGATGGAGCTCCCGTTTGGCGGATTGGCCGACAACATTGGACGCAAGCCGGTCTTTCTGGCAGCGGTCGCCGCTAGCTTGATTTCCCTCGCACTCTTCCTCTCGACAAGAAATTTCCATGTTCTCGCGCTGTCATTTGCGTTCATCGGTTTCGGACGTGCCCTACGGTCGGGCACGCTGGACGCCTGGTTCGTTGAAACCTTCAAAGCCGCTGCGCCGAACGTGGATGTTCAGCCCGCTCTTGCAAAAGCGCAATGGGCCAATGCCATGGGTTTGGCGGTGGGGGCTGTTTTCGGGGGGCTTCTGCCCGATCTCTTTGGCCCAATGGCAGAGAGGCTGGGTTTCGGTGTCTTTGATGTGTCCTACGCGGCGAGCCTGGCAGTAATGCTTGGGGTCTTCGTCTATACTCTGATTTTCATTGTGGAAAAACCGCGCCCGCTGAACCCCCAAGCTTTGAAACAGGGGTTTGCGACTGTCCCATTGGTGATCAGGGACGCAGGTCTTCTGGGACTGAGACATCCGGCGTTGTCGATCCTTTTGGCAGCCTTGGCGTTTTTCCTGATGGCGACCAACCCGGTCGAGGTGATCTGGCCGACCCATGCAAAGCCAATGTTGGAAGAAGGCCATGCAAATACAATTATCGGTGTCCTGACCGCGACCTACTTCTTCTCAATCGCATTCGGCGCATGGCTGTCTCCTCGCATCAGTCGGGCTTTCAGACGGCGGCACGCGATGACACTTGCAACGGCTTTTGCGTGCATGGCGGGCGTGCAGATCGCTTTGGCTTTGCAAGGCAACATCGCCGGCTTCGTGACGGTTTTCATCCTCTATTCCGTTCTCCTTGGAGTTTGCGAGACGCCGGCCAGCAGTATTCTGCACAGATGCGTAGAAGACCGCCAGAGATCCACAATGCTGTCCCTGAGATCGCTGATTCAGCAACTCGGAGCAGCCTTGGGCCTGATTTTGGCGGGAGCCATCGCTGAGGTCTATTCTACACCCGCGGCTTGGATGGTCGGCGCCGTGTTTCTTGGTATTGCCGTGATCCTGATCGGCATCCTCGCCAAACGGCTTGCTTCAGAGATTGAATAGCGGCCATTCGTGCGACACGCAGCATTCAGCACCAGGGGTTCGACCCGGCCTTTGCGCCATCTGGCCAGTGGCGGGATGAGGTATTTGGGCCAAGAAGAAGCAGGGGGTTCCAGCCAGGCTCGATAGGCTTGGTGCGGTTTGGCCGGGGCCGGAAAAGCCCCTTGTGTGCGGGGGATTGACAGAAAGCGCGGTGTCCGAATAAAGGCCGGTTGCTGCGCAGATCGGGCGCAGTTTTCCCCCCGGTGACATCCCTGTCCGGGCCTGGCACGGGGGTTTACCGGAAAGCATGAGACATGGTTGGAAAACCATTCCCTTCGGGCAATCCCCAGGCGGATCGCCGTGCGGGCTATGCCGAGACGATGGCCTACCTGGGCGATCTGAGCGTGGCGATCGAGGTTCTTGCAGGCGCCTTGGACCTGGCGCCGGACTGGGCGGCCGGATGGTTCCGGCTGGGCGAATACCATGAAAGCGCCAATGCGATGGAGGAGGCCACGCAGGCCTGGCGGCGGGTGCTGGAGCTGGATCCGGAGGATCCGTTCGGGGCGGGGCTGAAGCTGGACCTGCAGCGGGACGTGCCGGTGGCCGAGATGATGCCGGCGGCCTATGTCGAGATGCTGTTCGATCAGTATGCGCCGCGCTTCGAGACCTCGCTGGTGCAGCGGCTTGAGTACCGGGGACCGGAGCTGATGATGCAGGCGCTGCGGGAGGCCGGGTTTTCAGGGGCGCGGCGGGCGCTGGACCTGGGGTGCGGCACCGGGCTGATGGGGGTGGCGCTGCGCGGGGTCTGCGACTGGCTTGGGGGGTACGATATTTCGGCGGGCATGCTGGAGGAGGCGGAGGCCAAGGGGATCTATGACCTGCTGGAAAAGCAGGATCTTGGCCAGATGGCGCCGGGCGCGCCGGTGCATGACCTGATCGTGGCGGCGGATGTGTTCATCTACATGGGCGCGCTGGAGCAGATCGTGGGGTGGTGTGCCGGGGCGCTGTCGCCGCAGGGGCGGTTCGCCTTTACCGTCGAATGCGGCGCGCGGGCGGTGGAACTGCGCGAGACGCGACGGTTTGCGCATTCGCAGGATTATGTGCGCGAGGTGCTGCGGCAGGCCGGGTTCCGGGATGTCCGGCTGCGGGCCTGCGTGCTGCGCCAGGACCGGGGGCAGGATATCCACGGGGTCTGCGTGGTGGCGTCGCGGCAGGGGGCCACGACGGCGCGGGACCGGGACGGAGAGGAACAGGTTCCGGCCTGACCCGGCGGGCGCCGTTCCGGGCCCTGATCTTCAGAAGATGTGGTCGAGGGCCAGGATGACGAGCGCGCCCAGCACGGCGCCGCCGGTGGCCGCCGTCGCGATCCAGAGGCCGGTGCGGGGCGGGGGGGGCGTGCGCCGGGACTGGGCGATGAGGGCCGCTTCGACCAGGCGGGGCAGGCGGGGGCCGAAGCGCATCAGGACCTTGGCGGTCTGGGCCAGGTCGCCCAACGCCGCGCGGGGGCCGACGTGCTGGCGGATGTAGTCTGTGACCACCGGGCCGGTGACGTCCCAGATGTTGATATGGGGGTTCAGCGACCGGGACACGCCTTCGACCACGACCATGGTGCGCTGCAGCAGGATCAGTTCGGTGCGGGTTTCCATGCCGAAGCGTTCGGTGACCTCGAAGAGATAGGCCAGCACGCGCGCCATCGAGATGCGGGTGGCGTCCATGCCGAAGATCGGTTCGCCCACCGCGCGCAGGGCGCGGGCGAATTCGTCGACGTCCTGGTTGGCGGGGACGTAGCCTGCTTCGAAATGGACCTCGGCGACTCGCTTGTAGTCCTTGCGGACGAAGCCGTAGAGGATTTCGGCGTAGACGCGGCGGGTGTATTCGTCGATATGGCCCATGATCCCGAAATCATAGGCGATGATGTCCCCGTTGGGCGCGACCTTGAGGTTGCCCTGGTGCATGTCGGCGTGGAAATAGCCGTCGCGCAGCGCGTGCTGGAGGAAGAGCTTCAGCACGTTGTGCGACAGGCGGACGCGGTCGTGGCCGGCGGCGTCGATGGCGTCGTTGTCGCCCAGGGCCACGCCGTCGGCCCAGCCCAGCGTCATCACGCGGCGGCCCGACAGGTTCCAGACGATCGGGGGGACGGTGAAGCCTTCGTCGTCCTTGGTGTTGGCGGCGAATTCGGAGGCGGCGGCGGATTCAAGGCGCAGGTCGAGTTCGCCCCGCACCACGCCGTCGAAATGTTCGATCACGTCCATGGGCCGCAGGCGGCGGGCGCCGGGGGCGAAGAGGTCGACGATGCGGGCGGCAAGGTAGAAGGCGTCGACATCCTTGCGGAAGGCGCGTTCGATGCCGGGGCGCAGGACCTTGACGGCGACGTCCTGGCCGGTGTCGGCAAGGCGGGCGCGGTGGACCTGCGCGATGGAGGCGGCGGCGATGGGGTCGGAAAATTCCGAGAACGCCTCGTCCGGGTCGACGCCCAGTTCGCGGGCGACTTCGGCGCGGGCGACGTCGACCGGGAAGGGGGGCAGCTGATCCTGCAGGACGCGCAGCTGTTTCGCCAGGTCTTCGCCGACCACGTCGGGGCGGGTCGACAGGATCTGGCCGAACTTGATGTAGGCGGGCCCCAGGGCGGTCAGCGCGCGGGTGGCGGGCGGCATCGTGGGATCGCCGGGGTAGCCCAGCCACACGAAGGGCTTGGCCAGGATGCGGGCGAGGATGCGCAGGGCTTTCGGGGCCTCGAACGCGTCGAGGACGACGTTCATGGCGCCGGTGCGTTCCAGCGTGGCGCCGGTGCGGATCAGCCGCCAGATGTTGTGAGGTCCGCGCAAGGGCTCAGATCTTCCAGCCGGAATGCAGGGCGGCGATGCCCATGGACAGGTTGCGGTACTTGGCCTGTTCGAACCCGGCGGTGCGGATCATCGACAGGAACGTCTCCTGATCCGGAAAGCGGCGGATCGATTCGACGAGGTACTGATAGCTGTCGCGGTCGTCGGCGATGATCTTGCCCATCCGGGGAATGATGTTGAACGAATACAGATCGTAGGCCCATTGCAGCAGGTCGTTGGGGATCTGGGAAAATTCCAGCACCATCAGACGGCCGCCGGGCTTCAGGACGCGGAAGGCTTCGTTCAGCGCGTCCTGCGGGCGGGTCACGTTCCTTATGCCGAAGCTGATCGTGTAGACGTCGAACGTGTTGTCGGCGAAGGGCAGCGCCATGGCGTCGCCCACGATCCAGTCCAGGCTGGCGGCCATGTCCTCGGCCTCGGCCCGCTTCTGGCCTTCGATCAGCATCGGTTCGGTCAGGTCCAGAACGGTGGCATGGCCATGGCCGGCGCGCTTGAGGAACTTGAACGACACGTCGCCGGTGCCGCCCGCCACATCCAGCAGCTTCTGCCCGGGGCGGGGCGCCAGCCAATCCATCATCGCATCCTTCCAGATGCGGTGGATGCCCATGCTCATCACGTCGTTCATCACGTCGTATTTCGACGCGACAGAGTTGAACACGCCCCGCACGCGCCCGGCCTTTTCGGATTCGGGCACGGTATCGAAACCGAAATGGGTGGTCTTGTCGTCGCTCTGGGTCATCGGGTCTTGCCGTTTGGATCGTCGCGGCCCGATATAGGCCGCTGGTGCTTGGGGCACGTTATAGACTGCATGGGCCGAGGTACAATGCGGGTCGGACGCGCTGCGGCATGATGGAAGCGAGGCGAAAGGACCGGACATGCCGGAATTGCCAGAGGTGGAAACCGTGCGCCGGGGGCTGGCCCCGGTGATGGAAGGCGCGCGGATCGTGCAGGCCCGGGTCAACCGGCCCGACCTGCGCTGGCCCTTTCCCGAAGGGATGGCCGGGCGGCTGGAAGGCCGGCAGGTGCTGCAGCTGCGGCGGCGGTCCAAGTATATCCTGGCCGACCTGGACAGCGGGGAAACGCTGTTGATCCACCTGGGGATGTCGGGGCGCATGGTGGTGTCGGGCGACCGGCTGGGGCGGTTCGTGCACGACCACCCGGCGCCGGAAAAACACGACCACGTGGTGCTGGTCATGGAAGACGGCGCGCGCATCACCTTCAACGACCCGCGCCGGTTCGGCGCCATGGACCTGATGCAGACCGCGCAGGCGGATCACCACAAGCTGCTGGCGGTTCTGGGGCCCGAACCCTTGGGCAACGGCTTTGACGAAAATTACCTGATTCACGCCTTTCACGGCAGGAATACGCCGGTCAAATCGGCGCTGCTGGATCAGCGTCTTGTGGCGGGGCTGGGCAACATCTACGTCTGCGAGGCGCTTTTTCGGGCAGGATTGTCGCCACGTCGCAAGGCGGGCCAGATCACGGCCAAACGGGTCGCGGCGCTGGTGCCGGCGATCCGGACGGTTCTGACCGAAGCAATCGCGGCCGGCGGGTCATCCTTGCGGGATTTCCGCCAAGCCGATGGAGAGCTTGGATATTTCCAGCACTCCTTCGACGTCTACGGCCGCGAAGGGCAGCCCTGCAGGCGCGCGGGCTGCGATGGGGAGGTGCGACGGATCGTGCAATCCGGGCGCTCGTCCTTCTATTGTCCGGCCTGCCAAAGATAACTTGAACCACGCGGTTTGCGTGGTAAGGCTTCGGATTTGTACGGAACAGCCGAAAGCGAAACCATGGCTTTTGAAACGATCATCGTCGACATCGATGACCACGTCTGCACCATCAAGCTGAATCGCCCCGACGCGCTGAACGCTTTGAACCAGGAGGTCCTTGACGAGATCTGCACCGCCCTGGAAGAGGGCGATGCCAACGAGAAAGTCCGCGTGAGCATCATCTTCGGGTCGGAAAAGGCGTTCGCCGCCGGCGCGGATATCAAGGAAATGTCCGAGATGACCTTTGTCGAGGTCGCCGGACGCAACCTGTTCGAACCCCCGACCGCGCGGCTGGGCCGCATCCGCAAGCCGGTGATCGCCGCCGTGTCCGGCTATGCGCTGGGCGGGGGCTGTGAACTGGCGATGGCCTGCGATTTCATCATCGCGTCCGAGACCGCCAAGTTCGGCCAGCCCGAAATCAACCTGGGCATCATGGCCGGGTTCGGCGGAACCCAGCGCCTGACCCGCGCGGTGGGCAAGTCCAAGGCGATGGACATGAACCTGACCGGGCGCTTCATGACCGCCGAGGAAGCCGAACGCGCCGGGCTGGTCAGCCGGGTCGTGCCGGGCAAGAAGCTGGTCGAGGAAGCGATGACCGCGGCGCAGAAGATCGCCGAGAAATCCCAGATCGCGACGCTTGCGATCAAGGAATCGGTCAACCGCAGCTACGAGACCACCCTGTCCGAAGGGCTGCTGTTCGAACGCCGGGTCTTTCACGCGTTGTTCGCGACCGAGGACCAGAAGGAAGGCATGGCCGCCTTCCTCGACAAGCGCGAACCGCAGTTCCGCGACAAGTGACGTAACGGTGCCGCGCCCCCCGTTCGGGGCGCGGTGCGATTCCACCTTTGCAAAGGCCGTTCTGTTCTTTATAGACGGCCGCCATACATGCGCGTGCGGCCCGCTCTGGCTTGATCTTCCTCGATTCCCGTTTAAGGCGAGTCGTTCGGGGCGTAACGTGCTTTTTCGACGCTAGCTCCTGAAGGAAGTCAAACCGCATGGCAAATTCGCCCCAGTCCAAGAAACGCGCCCGTCAGATCGAGAAGCGTTTCGCTGTCAACAAGGCGCGCCGGTCGCGCATCCGCACCTATCTTCGCAAGGTCGAGGAAGCCATCGCATCGGGCAACAAGGACGCTGCCGCGACCGCCTTGAAGGCCGCTCAGCCCGAGCTGATGCGCGGCGTCACCAAGGGCGTGTTCCACAAGAACACCGCGTCCCGGAAAATGTCCCGCCTGGCGTCCCGCGTCAAAGCGATGGCCTAAGCCTTTTTTACAGGCTGACCCATTTTGTGTATCGAAAACAGGGCATTGCAATAGGCAGTGCCCTGTTTTTTATTTGTACCATTAACGAATTTCCAAGATTCTTTGCCCCCCCAGCCGGAGTCAAGGCAAGAGATTCATTGCTGCCGGTCCTGCGGAGTTGCTACCTATGATCCAGCGATTCACTCGCCTGGGGGGACAGGTCGCAGCAGACAAGCCTACAACAACAATTGGCTTGGTGATGTGAGTGTCAATCAGGTGCGCCGCAAGGACACCGGAAGGACGTGCCGACGAGATTGCACAGGCTGCTCTGTGCGCCGAAGGCCCTGTCAATATGTATGAGTGTGCCAGTATGGGCGGTGTCACCGGTTTTGCCGGAACGATGCCTCCTTTCCTGCTGCCACTTGGTCCCTGAAAGGGACGACCGACGCTTTCTGGCAGGGAAAGCGGTGGACGTCCTTGTGTCGTGAATCGATGCCGGCTTGGCCGGTCAACGACAGTAAGTGGCTGAAAAAGCCAAGGATATCGGGATCTTAGAGGCGCCGA